>NZ_JBICLH010000032.1:0-434 GCF_043105125.1 Acinetobacter sp. TYF_19 | reverse complement strand
CGAACTTCCATTTCTACTAATTCAAGAAGCTCTTCATCATCAACAAGGTCACACTTGTTAAGGAATACAAGAATGTAAGGTACACCAACCTGACGAGAAAGAAGGATGTGTTCACGAGTCTGTGGCATTGGACCATCAGTCGCTGCACATACAAGGATCGCGCCGTCCATCTGAGCAGCACCAGTAATCATGTTTTTAACATAATCGGCGTGGCCCGGGCAGTCTACGTGTGCGTAGTGACGAGTTGGAGAATCGTATTCTACGTGTGAAGTATTAATTGTAATACCACGTGCTTTTTCTTCTGGTGCAGAGTCAATTGCAGCGTAGTCTTTCGCTTCGCCACCGAATTTCTTCGCACATACAGTTGCAATTGCAGCTGTTAAAGTTGTTTTACCATGGTCAACGTGACCGATTGTGCCCACGTTAACGTGTGG
>NZ_JBICLH010000031.1:0-1073 GCF_043105125.1 Acinetobacter sp. TYF_19 | reverse complement strand
GTAATCGTTACGGTATTCGTTGTACTATTGCCCTGAGCATCCTTAGTTGTATAGCTAAACGTATCCTCAACATTATCGCCATTTGATGGTTTAGTCAGTGTGTATGTGTAGCGACCATCTTCATCAATGCTGAACGTCCCATATTGAGTCGAACCATTAGTAACGGGTACTGCTTTGACCTCGGATGGTAGGTTCACTGTATCTGTTACGGTATGACCAGTACCCGCAGTTGAACCACCCGCAAGACCACTTTCATTGACAGTCTTGCTAATTGGGGCTGGTGTTAGATTGACATTTGCCACATTAATCGTAAGCGTTGAATGAGTTAAATCACCATCCGCATCACGTACCGTATAAGTAAATACATCCTGTGCATCAGCTGTTACTGCATCAGCGGTTGATACATAGGTATAACTGCCATCGGCATTTAAAGTGATATAGCCATATTGGCCATCTATCCTGCCTCCAACGCCACCAGCGCTGTTCGTTGCAGTATCACCCGATACCACACCAACCACTGCACCAGTATTCACCCAACCATCTGCGCCAGCAGTATCATTTTTTAATACACCGTCAGCAGCAAGTACGCTCAGCACACCACCTTCACTAAGGCTACCAGTATCTGCCACAGCAGTCGGAACATCATCAATCACTTGTACAACCAGACTACCTGTTGTGGTTACCCCTCCTGCATCTGTGACACTCAGTGGAATGCCACTCAGAAGTAAACCATCATTTCCAACAGCGCTATGTGTCTGGGCGTTGTTCAAAGTATAGGTATAACTCAAACTACCTGAAGTTGGGATACCACCTACACTGCTATTTGCCGTAAAACCATTTAGAACGATGGTTCCACCAGCGACGTTGATCGCTGCCGATGGGTTGCTGCTACTCAGTGATTGTAATTGTGAAAGGCTAAAGGTCTGTCCGCCTATGTTAATACTGCTTAAGCCATCTCCTGCATTGATCTGAATCGTTCCACTGGCAGATTCGCTCGCTGCACTTGCGTCGCTACCTGTACTTAGACCACTTTCATACACTGTAATCTGACCACCAACACTGCTACCGTTCTG
>NZ_JBICLH010000030.1:0-14778 GCF_043105125.1 Acinetobacter sp. TYF_19 | reverse complement strand
CGACCACTTACCCAAGTTGCCACTTAAATTTAGATAACTTGGAAGAAGTTTAGCTTTTGAATGTTTGTGCAACAAAGCCGTTTGAATGAGAAAATTTCTCGTAGGAGGCTGCTCATGCAATTGGATAAATTTGATTTCGCTTTATTGGAGCATCTGCAAAAAGATTGCTTAACGCCACTCCGAGAGTTGGCCGATTTAGTGCATTTATCAACGGCCTCGGTACAACGTCGCATTCAAAAATTAAGAGACAGTGGCTACATTATTGGCAATACCGCAGTGCTTGATCCAGACAAATTGGGACAAGTGATTACGATTTTTGTCGAGGTTCGCGTCAACCAAACCCATGTGACAGACCTTGAGGAGTTGAAAGCGAGTTTTTCAATTCCAGAAATACAGCAGTGCTATTACGTAACAGGTGAGGCGGATTTTATGTTGGTACTCTTGGTGCCAAGTATGAGCCGGTTTCAAGCCTTATGTGATCAGCTTTTTCATCATAATGCCAATGTGCAATGGTTTAAAACCACTGTTGTGTTAGAGCGTATTAAAACAACTTTAGAGGTGTCTTGTCAGCCATAACTTTTATTCTCCTTTCTAGATTCTACCTTATATTCAATGGCTAAAGAGGCTGCTTGAAATAGTAAAAGAGAAAAGTCGTTTCTGAATTTTTAGGCACTCAAAATAACGCCATGATGGAATTGGGCTCCTATTTATATAACGAATTTATTTTTCTAATTTTGATGGCTTTGTATCCATAAAACTAGAGAAGGAGGCACGCTGTTATAGTTTTTTCAAGCCTTACTGTAGCTACTCATTCACACCAAACTAGCTGAAAATTTGACTCAAGAAGGGATCATAATCTTGATGGTGGCGTAATGTTTATAACACAGCAACTGAATACAATTTCTGAATTGGTTGAGGGGCAGGGTCTTTCAGATCAACTGCAACATTTACTTGCGCAGCAGTATTTAAACTTAGAAGCGACTTTGCTGCGTGCTAAAGTTTTACGTGATTTTTCAAGCGCTAAAGTTCAGTATATCGTGCAGTCTGCCATTCAAGCAGAACACGCGGAGGTCGCATTTTTATTTGCGCCTTTTATCTTGGCAAATTTAAACCATCCAGTGATTTATAGCAGTCCAGCCACGCCAACCGTACTCAATATCCTCAATCGTTACTATCAAGCAGAGCAAAAACAAAACCTAAAAATAGATGACGTGCTTGAGGCACTCAATGTTTATTTAGATTTGAGTGATAGCGTATTCAATGATGTCGATTTTTTCTATTTTTCATTGATCAAAGCGCTATGTCGAACTGATGTCTCGCAGATTTTTTTGGTGACATCATTAGCGCTCAATACACAAAAACTCGCAGAGCTGGAACAGTTTTTTAAAGTCAAAATTAACTATATTTCTACCCATCCACAAGATGCCATCATCGACAGTAGTGAATGGAATATGCGGAAATTGTTCTTTAAAAACAAAGATCAGCAATATATCGATTTATGTGAAAAATTCGCCACATTGAATGCGCAGTTATTGTTGAGTTATGGCAGTTATAACCAGCAGCAAGCGATCCAGCTGGTTGAAGATATGTTCTATGCGGAGCATATTTATGAAAAGTTATCGGTCTATGCCGAGTATATGCAGACCTGTTTACAACATGGTGTGTCCCGAAAGCAGGCGACTTTTTTCGCCTAATTTGCATTTTTGATGCGCCATTCAAAACAGCTTTTCTTTCATATTGATGCATATACCTAGGTCATCCCCATGTTTTTATATACAGACTTTGATCAAAATTTATTAAATGAACGTGTCGCACAGTTTCGCGACCAAACCCAGCGTTATTTAGAGGGAAAACTGACTGAAGAAGAATATCGTCCCTTACGCTTACAAAATGGTTTATATGTTCAACGCTATGCACCCATGCTACGTTTGGCGGTACCTTATGGCTTAATGAACTCAGTACAATTGCGGAAGGTGGCTGAGGTTACACAGAAGTATGACCGTGGTTATGCGCACATTTCTACGCGTCAAAATATTCAACTGAATTGGCCGCAGCTTGAAGATGTCCCTGATATTTTGCAGGAACTCGCTACGGTACACATGCATTCTATTCAGACCAGTGGTAACTGTATTCGAAACACCACCACAGACCAGTATGCAGGTGTCGTTGAAGGGGAGCTCACAGACCCGCGTCCTACCTGTGAACTGATTCGTCAGTGGAGTACCTTCCATCCTGAGTTTTCATTCCTACCACGTAAATTTAAAATTGCGGTTTGTGCACACCCTGAACAAGATCGTGCTGCCACAACTTTCCATGATGTTGGGGTCTATCTGGTAGAAAATGAAGCAGGGTAGTTGGGTTATCAAATTAAAGTCGGTGGTGGGCTTGGACGCACCCCTTTAGCGGGACATGTGATTAAGCCATTTTTAGCCCGTGAAGATTTAATTGCTTATTTAGATGCCATCATGCGCTTCTATAACTTGCATGGTCGCCGTGATAATAAATACAAAGCGCGTATTAAAATTTTAGTGAAAGCCCTCACTCCAGCGGGCTTCGCGGAAAAAGTTGAAGCTGAGTTTGCACATACTCAGACTTTGCTCAAAGTTCAGCCTAGTGTTTTAGCGCAAATGGATGCAGTATTTCGACCGTTTGCCTATGAACCTTTAGATGCGGAAAATTTTGAGGCGTTGTTCCATCAGTATCCGAAGTTTAAACACTGGTTCAATATCAATACCCATGCACATAAAGTCGCGGGCTACCGCATCGTTACGATCAGCTTAAAACGGGCGGGTGTGGCGCCGGGTGATATGACTTCCGATGAAATGCGTTTAATTTCAGATTTGGCTCACCAATATACCTTTGGTGAGCTGCGAACCACGCATGAGCAAAATATTGCCTTAACCGATGTACGCCAAAAGGATCTGTTTGAACTGTGGCAAGTCTTAGATCGTGGCAATTTGGCTCGTGCGCATATTGGCTTTCTGACTGACATGATTTGCTGTCCGGGTGGCGATTTTTGCTCCTTGGCAAATGCCAAATCTATTCCGGTGTATGAGGCGATAGCTCGTCGTTTTGATGATTTGGATGCTTTATATCATTTAGGCAAGGTCGATCTGAACATTTCAGGCTGTATGAATGCCTGTGGACACCACCATGTCGGCAATATTGGCATCTTAGGTGTCGATAAAAAAGGCGCTGAATATTACCAAATTAGTTTAGGCGGTAACTCAGATCATGATGCATCCATCGGTGATATTTTAGGGCCATCATTTCCTGCAGAAGATATTCCCGATGTGTTAGAGGAAATTCTGAATACTTATCTGGATTTGCGTTTGGAGCATGAATCTTTTTTAGAAACCTACAAACGTATCTCGATCCAGCCGTTTAAAGAGCGGGCTTATGCGGACATAAATTGAGATGTTGCATGACCGAACTCGGCTGAAGAAGTTAAACACTGCGAGCTGCCAAATCATGATCATTTTGGCTGTTTGGAGTTGTGCTGATGTCTTGCAAAAGCTGTTGAATTTACCTGTGGCATCAGGGGTACTTGGTTTTTTTCTGCTGTTGTTCTTACTTGAAATGAAGTGGCTGAAATTAGCCCACGTTGAACGCGGTGCCGATCTGTTGCTGGCTGAACTGCTGCTGTTTTTCATTCCGCCTGTGGTCGGTGTGATTCAATATCAGGATTTATTGATCACCAGTGGTTGGAAAATTCTGCTGGTGATTTTAATCAGCACCGCTTTAGTGATGATGGTTTCTGTATATAGCGTGCGGTTGTTGTTAAAGCCGCCAGAGCTAAATCAGGAACCAAAACTGGAAGATTAGTATGACTGAATTCTGGGGAATTTTTTACTTGGTTTGGACCGTGCTGTGCTATTTCATGGCAAAGCAGCTTTTTGTTCGAACACAAAAAATCTATTTATCCCCCATTATTGTTGTTCCCAGCGTGAGCATCGTACTGGTCTTTCTTTTACAGCATCAGTTCCAAGACTATTACTTTTATACCCAATATTTGGTGGCTATGCTCGGCCCAATCACGGTGGCTTTTGCTATTCCTGTTTTTCGTTATCGCCGCATGATTCAGCAACATTTTAAAGTGTTGCTCTTCATTTCCAGCCTCGCCATGTTGGTGGGTATTTTCAGCAGTTGGTTTTTGGCGAGCCTATTGGACTTTGATGACATCGTTAAAAATAGCCTGTTGGCGCGTTCCATTTCGATTCCTTTTGCTTTGGTGCTCACCGAAAAAGTGGGTGGCTCTATCAGCCTGATTCCGCTATTTACCGTGATTACAGGTTTAGTCGGTATGTTGTTGGGAGACCTTCTTTTGCTTTGGATTAAATATAAAAATCACCTTGCCTCAGGTGCAGCACTGGGTAATGCCGCACATGCTATGGGCATAGCTCGAGCAAGACAGCGGCATAAATTGGAAGGCGTCATTGCCAGTCTCTCGATGATTATTTCAGGAATCATTATGGTGCTATTTGCGCCATCGCTGATTGCAGTGACGAAATATTTACTTGGCTTTATATTTTTTTAAATCAACAAGGAATCGAATATGAATCCTATGTCACATGCAAAGACAATCTTAAGCCCCAAAAGCTATCTCGCGGCCTTTGTCTTTATAGGGCTCATGGTGGCGGCTGCCTATGGACTGAATGATCGTGAAATTATTCTGCCTGAAATGGGCGGCGATGGCCGTTGGGTTGTGGGTCTATCGAGATAAACAGTGGCTGAATCAGCCAGATAAAATTTTTATTTTACCCAGTTTGACCGCTGTTATAGGCTTCTGTATTAATTTGATGCCGATTTCATATCTGTTCAAACTGGTTTTAGTTCTCTGTGCCATCTTGCTCGTGATGCGGATGTTTAACTATATATTACCGCCCGCACTGGCCACAGGTTTCTTGCCGATTGTGACCAAGCCTATGAAATATCGTTTTTGATTTCGATTTTTGCCACCAGTTTTATCCTGATGTTGGGTGTAGTACTCTTTAAACTGAACCAAGGTGTGGAGAGAAAAGGCGATTTTGATCGACGAAAAATAGGTGTATATGCCAGTATTACCTTAATCGGTTTTGCACTCGCCGCTATTTTCAAGGTTGAAGCGATGGCACTGATTCCGCCGACTACAGTGGTGGTGTATGAATCATTAAATATGATGATGTATTCGTTGAAAATGTGCCTTAAGCAGGTTGCTGTGTTGACACTGTCGATTTCAATGGCCGTGCTTATGCAGTTGTGGATTCAAGATTGGATCTTGCTCACCCTCATATATATGCCCTTGATGTTTCTTTTGCTCAAGCTCTTTGATATGCGCATTCCTGCGGTATATGCCTTTCCATTTTTGGTTTTTGTCTTTCCACAAGACAGTGTGATGCATTTACCTATGGCATCTGGCCTGATGGCTGGTTTTTCACTTGGCTGTGTCTATATCTATCGCACCTATTTTCAGAATATGAGTGCTGAGAAATCCTATACCTAGCTTGAGAGGAATGACATGATCAGCTCTGATCATGTCATTTATCTCTGGGATGGTGATATTTACCGTATGGGCAGTGAGTCTCTTCAAATCAAAAGATGGTTTAAATCAGCCTTGATTTAAACCATTTAACTTTTACTCAAAGGCTTCTGGGTAAATACATTGGATCAAGGCATCTAAGGCATTTTGAATACGCTCATTGATTTCAAATGAACAATTGATCCGAATATGATGTGGGACATTGTCCGTTTGATAAAATAATGAACCGGGCGCAATGCTGATATTTTTCTCTAAGAGCTGCTCATAAATCAAATTTCCATTGATCTGTTCAGGCAAAGTAATCCATAAAAAATAGCCCGATGGATAATAATGAATTTGATAATCTTCAGACAAATGTTCAGATAAATAAGTGTAATACTGATTTTTGAGACGTTTTAAGGTGTTACGCAAAGTTTTTAAGTGCTTTTCATAGTGTCGATGCGATAAATAATCGACCAAGGCATTTTGAATAAATGAATTGACGGAAAGCGTGCTCATCAGCTGTAGATGCTGAATATGCTCCGAAAATTTACCCGCATAGACCCAACCAATCCGAAAACCCGCACCTAAAGTTTTTGAAAAAGAAGAGCAGTGTAAAACCAAATTTTTCTGATCAAAGTATTTCATCGACAGCGGTTTTTTATGATCAAAATAAAGTTCTTCATAAACATCGTCTTCAATTAAATAGATATCGCGCTCATGCAGTAGCTTTGCCAGTTGGTATTTGATGTCGTCGCTGACCGTAAAACCAATTGGGTTGTGACTGTTGAGCATCAGCAAACAGACTTTAATTGGGTAACGTTCAATCGCATCTTTAAACGCCTCAAGGTCAATACCGTGTTCTTCATGTTCAGGAATACTAATGACTTTCAGGCCCAAATGTTCAGCCGCTTGCCATGCGCCATAAAATATTGTTTTTTGAAGTAAAATATAGTCACCCGGTTGGGTCATGGCTTGTAAGGAGAGATTTAAAGCATCCAACCCGCCCGAGGTAATCACGATATCAGACGGGTCTGTTGGAATCCCTTGCATGCAGTAGCGCTGCGCAATCAGTTTCCGCAGCTCATAGTTCCCAGGAGGTAAACTTGGCATCTGTTCATAACTGAGACGGTGTTTGGCACGTTGCCCTAACGTTTGCATCAGCTTGGCAGAGTAGAGCAGTTGGCTATTGGGAAAGGCAATGCCAAAGGGAACCATTTGTTCAGATTGGATTGATTTTAAGTATCTGAAAATTTTAGAGTTGATTTCAATCTTTTCATTGAGGATGACACTATTGGAGTTGCTGTCTGAGCGAGTATCGCCTGTCACAAAGTAACCGAGTTTTTCTTGTGAATAAATCAGCCCTTGCGCTTCGAGTTCCTGATAGGCATTCATCACGGTCATTAGGCTAAAACCCGATGTTTCAGCTTGTTGACGTAGTGAGGGTAGTTTATCGTTGGCTTTCCAAAAACCACTTTCAATCAAATGTTTCAGGCTGAGCGCAAGTTTTTCTGATTTATACATATGGGTTCGCTGCAATTAAAAGGCACAGGACATGTATTGAAAGTCCCGTGCCTAATTCATAAAAAATGCTTGGCTGGCTTTAGTAAGCAAAACTCAGCAACAGCTTAAAGAAACCCGCAATCAGTGCGAGAGAAATAAAGCCAAAGCACCACAATAAAATAAACCATAATCGTGGGCTGAGTCGATCAACAAATTTTTTCATGTCTATCTCCTCAATTAATGATAACCCTGATCCCCTATACCTACTTTGTCACGGAACACCCAATAGGACAATAAGGTATAGGCAATGATGATTGGAATTTTGATATCCAATGGTCAGAACTTGATGCATATAATCAACTGATTCCTAGAAAAGTGGTGGTAAAACACAATGGAAAAAAGTAGCCAACATCAGTGGGGTCAATAATTACCATCAAAAGTGGTCGCCTTATTTCCAAATGGGTATTTACCGTTCAAGTTGGCGTGCAGGGGCACTGAAGAACCGTGTAATCGTGGGGTAGCCTGTAGAGGCGTACCATAAAAACGTGGTAATTAATGATCTCAACTAAGATTTTGAGTTTCATCTAAGTGGTTATTTCGTATCATTAAAAAACCGATGGCTCTCACTTGAAAACCATCGGTTTAACTTGGTATGACCTTAGATTATTACCACATTATTTTAAAATTAAAGGTTATTGCTCAAATCGACTTGAGTGTTCATTGGCTTATCTTGAGCATGCTTTCCCCAGTTAAATTTCTGTGCACAGATGCCCAATCCAACAATAAACAGAGCAAGTAAACTAGTGTAAGTCACTTCTTTGAAGTAGGTGCCTTCCACAAGCATGGTAATGAGTGCGCCAATGATAAATGCGATGGCAAGATAAGTGAGCCAAGTGAATAACCACATTTTAAAGTCAATCACTTGTCCTTCGGCTTCTAATTTTTTACGCATACGTAATTGTGAGAAGGCAATGGTCAGGTAGACATACAACGCTGCTGTACCTGTTGCTAACATGAAGATGTCATAGACATTCATACTTTCAGTTGCAGTAAGGTACGTTGCCACCAGAGCAAATAATGACGAGACTAGAACGCCCATCCACGGACTACCATTACGGTTGATTGAACCGAAGCTTTTAGGTGCGTCGCCACGTTTTGACAGGGAAAATAACATCCGTGAGCAGGTATAAAGTGCCGAGTTAAAGCAGCTACATACCGAGGTCAGTACTACAAAATTTACAATGTGTTTTGCTTCTGGAATGCCAAGTGCTGACAAAGTCACACTATAGGTTCCCCACGTTGGATCTTTTAATAGTGGATTGTTATGTGGAATTAAGCATACGGTAATAAACATTGAACCGACATAGAACAACATAATTCGCCAAACCACAGAGTTAGACGCTTTACGGATTTCACGGGCAGGATTTTCTGATTCTGCCGCCGCAACCGTAACAATTTCAGCACCGATATAGGCAAACATAACCCCCAGTAAGGCGGTGATCACTGCCGAGAAACCGTTCGGCATGAAGCCGTCCGCAGTTAAATGCGTGATTCCTGATGCAGTTGCTTGACCCCAAGGCCATAAATGCATGATAGCCAAGCTACCAATCACTAAGAAAATCACAATCGCAATTACTTTGATGAGTGCAAACCAAAACTCAAATTCACCATAGTTTTTAACATTTTGTAAGTTAACCAAAACTAAGGACACAATCACGACCAGCATGTAACCCCAGATCGGGATAAAGGGAAACCAACTGTTGAGAATTTTACCTGCGACATACGCTTCCCAACCCATCAGCAAAGCCCAAGAACACCAATACAACCAGCCAATGGTAAAACCAGCCCAACGGCCAATGGCACGATCTGCATAGGTTGAAAATGACCCACTGTCTGGATTGAGAACAGCCATTTCACCTAGCATGCGCATGATTAACAGAATGAGTAATCCACCAAACGCATAGGCCAAAACTGCAGCAGGGCCTGCCGAATAGATAACATTTCCCGAGCCGATGAACAGTGAACCACCAATGACACCCGCAATCGAGATCATGGTGAGATGACGCGACTTAAGTCCATTTTTTAAGCCTTGAGATGCATGCGGCACAGTGCTTTGTTTAGGTGCTTCCATATAATTTTCCTTAATCTTAAGGAAGTAGTTTCAAAATGGGCAAAGCCTTTTTCGGACTACTCATCCTTTAAAACTGTAACCGAATGATCAGAGGCTTTATCATTATTAAGGCAAAAATGAATAAATCTGATATTCCTGTCAAAGCGTGAAAAATCACACTTTGGCTACAAAACGGTTACATGTTGTTTATGTATGCACCTAATCTCTCTTTTTTGTTCTCAGTAAACGAGAGCCATTTTTTAGCATTTGGAAGGAGCCAATTGCAGCTAAAATCTGAAAAGCTGGGGAGCCAATGTTTACTCTCATCTCAATAATTTATAGAATGAAGCAGCAAAACTCAGCTTTGTAACTGCGGCTTTAGTCGTAAGTCGAAGGGTTGTAAAAAAACTTAAGTATCTAATTTATAAAAATAATCAACTCAGCGTACGAACTCCTGCATTTCGCAGACATTTGAGTAACACACCAAAAGCTACCAATATTTCTTGTTCACGGACACAGGCAAAGCCCAATAGCAGTCCTTTCTGCCGTGTTGAATAATGCTTGGTATAGTATTGTGACAGCGCTCGAACTTTTACGCCTTGATCAAGTGCATTGCTGGCAATCAACACATCATCCATGTTGCTCGGCAGCTTTAAAATCAAATGTAAACCAGCAGCGGTATTGTATTCATGCAGGAAGTCTGCCCCAAGATGACGTGTAATCAGATCGATTAAAAAGGCGTGACGCTTGCTATAGAGTAAACGCATACGACGAATATGTGCTTCATAATGGCCCTCACGGATAAACTCTGCCAAGACTTTTTGATCCAGTAAATGCCCACCTCGATACAACTCCGATGCCACAATACGCAGTGGTGAAAACAACTTTTTAGGGACCACCAAATAGCCAATGCGCAAAGCAGGATAGATGGTTTTACTGAAGGTTCCCATATAAATGACAGGTGCATCAGGTTCCAAACCTTGCAAAGAAGGGAAGGGCTGACCCGAGAAGCGGAACTCACTGTCATAGTCATCTTCCACAATCCAGCTTTTATGCTGGCGTGCGATGGCAATTAGTTGTTTACGTCGTTCTAAACTTAAGTGAGAGCCTAAAGGGTATTGATGTGAAGGCGTCACAAAAATCAGTTTAGGCGGGGTTTTTGGGTCTAGGTCAGGAATAATGCCTTCTTGATCGACAGGTAAGGAGCGTAGATTCACGCCATTAATGCGTAAAATATTACGTGCTCCCCAATAAGCAGGATCTTCAATCCAAACTTCATCGCCTGGGTCACTTAAGGTCCGTGAAACCAAATCGATCGCCTGATGTGTCCCTTCGGTAATAATGATTTGGTCTGCATCGCATTGCACCGAACGCGCAATTTTGAGGTATTCCGCTAGTTCTTGGCGCAGCTCTAAACATCCACCCGCATTGCTATAAATAAGACTATTAATTTCAGGTTCACGGCTGAGGCGAGTCTGAATACGGCTAAAAATATGGTGTGGAAATTCTGTGACATCGGGTGCCCCGGGCACAAACGCGCCCCATTGATAAGGCGACGCAGCTGAATAGCCGATGAGATAGGAACCACGCTGCGACAAATTATAATTTTGCTGGGTCTTTTTTTCTTGAGCTTGATTATTGGTATTTTCAGCTTTGACCAAAAAGGATTCAGGCAGTTTTTCAGCCACCCACGTGCCTTGGCCTGTACGTGCTTGAACATAGCCTTGCGCTTGTAATTGTTCGTACGCACTGAGTACGGTATTGCGTGAGACTTTAATTTCTTTGGCTAAGTCACGTGATGCAGGTAGGCGGGTTTTGGGTGCGAGTACACTGTCAATAATGGCGTTGCGTAAGCAGCGAAACAATCGCAATTGTAGGGTTCCGTCAATATCTTGCTGTAATCGTTGCAGTAAATAATCTCCAAGCAAGCTACGCAATTGGCTCTCTCTTACAATATTAAAATGGCTTTTCGTGAGCGATTACCATAAATGCAAAATTATCTCGTCAGGCAGCCGTTGTAAAGCATTTCGCTTGTGGACGTTGGGAGCAAATACCCGCGACTAAGGGGTTGGAAATATACACAAGTCGCATCCAAAGCAAAAGTTTTTTAGATGATTTACATAATCAAATACAACGGTTTGAAAATATCGTCAGAAAAGCCTAAAAAAGGACATAAATGGGTTCTAGGTTGGCCTAGTCATTTGCTGAATTTTGGGCTTCTTTAGCATTTTGGGTGATTCGATTGAATACCGTAATGGCCCTCTTGAATAAGTATGCTTTTTAAAAATTTATATTTTTTAAATTATTAATTTTTAATAAATAAATATTTATTGTGGAGAATAATTATAAAGGGGGTGGGTGAATTGGCTCCATCTATCTGATGAAAAGTGGCTCTCGTCTAGTGCCAATAAAAGCGCAAAATGCAATAAACCCCACGTCCTTTGTATATCAGCAAAAAGCATGATCGGGACGCTGAAATTTTATAAATGTATGAATCAAGAATGAGGATACAAAATGGACAGTAAACACTCTGCACTGAACGCACGTAAACTAAAAGCGACTCCTCGTGGCGTTGGTGTCATGTGTCAATGGTATGCGGAGAAAGCAGAAAATTCCACCATTTGGGATGCTGAAGGGAATCAATATACTGACTTCGCGGGTGGTATTGCGGTACTGAACACAGGTCACCGTCATCCTAAAATTATTGCTGCTGTTACTGAACAATTGACTAAATTCACCCATACAGCGTACCAAGTTGTACCGTATGAAAGCTATGTTTCTTTAGCTGAACGTATTAATGCACGTGCACCAATTGCTGGTGAAGCGAAAACAACATTTTTCTCTACTGGTGCTGAAGCTGTAGAAAATGCAGTGAAAATTGCACGTTCTTACACAGGTCGTCACGGTATTGTGACTTTTGGTAACGGTTTCCACGGTCGTTCATTTATGACTATGGCAATGACAGGTAAAACTGCACCGTACAAACGTGACTTTGGTGTGATGCCTTCAGGTGTTTTCCATGCGCGCTATCCAGTAGAGTCAAAAGGCATTACTGTCGATGCTGCGATTGAAAGCATTGAAGACATTTTTGCAGAAGATATTGCGGCACATGATGTCGCTGCTATTGTGCTTGAACCTGTTCAAGGTGAAGGCGGTTTCAACGTTGTTCCTGCTGAATTCTTAAAGCGTTTACGTGCGCTATGTGATCAACACGATATTTTGATTATTGCAGATGAAGTACAGACAGGCTTTGCCCGTACTGGTAAGTTATTTGCCATGGATCACTACGAGACCAAAGCCGATTTAATCACTATGGCGAAAAGTCTTGGTGGTGGTTTCCCAATCTCTGGTGTGGTTGGCCGTGCTGAAGTGATGGATGCACCGAACCCAGGTGGTCTAGGTGGTACTTATGCAGGTAATCCAGTGGCTGTAGCTTCTGCACATGCCGTACTAGACGTGATTGAAGAAGAAGGTCTTTGCGAACGTGCAAATGTATTGGGCGCAGAGTTGGTTGAAGTTCTGAATGAACTCAAACAGTCTTCGTCTACAGTCCAAGAAATTCGTGCGTTGGGTTCAATGGTCGCGATTGAGTTGGAAACGGCGGATCAAGCCAAAGCAATTCAAAACTATGCAATGCAAAATGGTTTGCTTATTTTGACCTGTGGTCGTTATGGTAATGTGATCCGTTTCTTATATCCTTTAACGATTCCTGCAGAACAATTCCGTGCTGGCTTAAACATTTTAAAACAAGGTTTTGCACTTTCTGCTGCAGCATAATTGAAGAGTAATGACTATGCTTCAAGCGCAATATAAAGATTTATTACAGCATCCAGATATTCGTTTTGATGTGCCTGAAAATGGCGGTTACATCGAAGTCAAAGATGCGGCAACACATGACACTTTGGCATGGGTGAAATCCCATGACCGCGCGTCAGTTGAGCAAGTGATTGCTCGCTCTCAAAAGGCACAAACTGCGTGGAAAGCGCAAACAGCTCTACAACGTGCTGATGTGCTTTGGGCTTGGTTTGATTTGATGCAGGAAAATAAAGAGTCATTGGCTCAGATTTTGACTGCTGAACAAGGTAAGCCTTTAGCTGAAGCACGTGGTGAAATTGGCTATGCTGCTTCATTTATTCGTTGGTTTGCTGAACAAGCACGCCGTATCGATGGTGAAGTTTTAACACCAACACTGCCGAACCAGCGTTTGTTGGTGATCAAACAGGCGATTGGGGTTACGGCCGCAATTACACCGTGGAACTTCCCCGCAGCAATGATCACACGTAAGGCCGCACCTGCAATTGCAGCAGGATGTTCGATGATTGTGAAACCTGCTGAGCAAACGCCTTTAACGGCTTATGCTTTAGAAGTGTTAGCGCTACGCGCGGGTTTGCCACAAGACGTGTTATTACACATCAGTGGTGATTCAAGCGAAGTGGGTAAAACACTGTGTGAAAGCGACACGGTGAAAAAGTTGAGCTTTACAGGTTCAACTCAAGTTGGTCGTATCTTGATGCAACAATGTGCGCCAACCATCAAAAAACTGTCTTTAGAATTAGGCGGTAATGCACCAGTATTGGTTTTTGATGATGCCAATCTTGAGCAAGCGGTACAAGGCATTATGGCCAGCAAGTTCCGCAATAGCGGACAGACCTGTGTATGTGCCAACCGTATTTATGTACAAGATGGTATTTACGATGCATTGGTTGAAAAACTGGCAGTTGCTGTCGCGAACTTAAAAGTGGGTGATGGCCGAGTTGAGACTTCAACCCAAGGCCCGTTGATTGATGAAGCCGCGATTGAAAAAGTACAGTCGCATATTGCCGATGCCATCAGTAAAGGTGCGCAGGTTAAAACCGGTGGTCAACGCTCAAGCCTAGGTGGTACTTTCTTTGAACCGACACTTTTAACCGAAGTGACGCAAGAGATGAAAGTCGCGAAAGAAGAAACCTTTGGTCCATTGGCACCCTTGTTCCGTTTTAAAACGGAAGAAGCAGCAGTACAAATGGCCAATGACACTGAGTTTGGTTTGGCAACTTACCTATTTACGCAAAATACCGCACGTCAGTGGCGTGTTGGTGAAGCGCTTGAGTACGGTATGGTCGGCATCAACACGGGCGCGATTTCAAATGAAGTGGCACCCTTTGGTGGTGTGAAGCAGTCAGGCTTAGGTCGTGAAGGTTCTAAATTTGGTATCGATGAATATCTCGAAATGAAATATTTGTGCGTGGACTTATCTGTTTAAGATAACCCCGCAACCATCAGTTAAAGAATCAGCCTTGCCCATTCAAGGCTGATTTTTTATGGGTGCATATTGGGGGAGAATCGATTTATTTTTAAATATTGTATGGTCTATTCACAATCCTCTCCTATAATTTGAAGCTATGAGAGGTAAGGGTCGATAAATCTAATAAGATCACTTTTTGATTTATGAAGGAGGTTTACTATTTGTTCTTTGGAGAAATCCACATTTTTGGCATTCCTATAACTAAGTTCCAAAAAATATAAGTAATCGTGTAAAACATTAATGCACCTAGTATCCATAAATCCAACATAGAATTCGTGAATAATCTATAAAATGCTCCTCCACGACCTATGCTATCCCCACCTTCTAACATAACAATAAAAGGTAAAATAATTGCTACAGGTGATAGATACACATTCAATATTG
>NZ_JBICLH010000002.1:0-1880 GCF_043105125.1 Acinetobacter sp. TYF_19 | reverse complement strand
CGCCTATTAAAACGAGCGAAGTAAGTCGAGCACTGCACGAGGGCTCGCAGTTGCATGCGCAGACATAACAGAGCGAGTGTCTACGAGCGAACTGACATAATTAGAATCACAGAGCCTTTTCTCCCTGATTACAAGCTCCCTTCTGCCTTAGATCGGTAAGTACCAGGCTATGCCTGCCGACAACATATAAACATGACAACATGACAACACGTAAACACTCGGACGACAACGACGACGAGGAGCTTCGACAAGGAGAAGGCGGAGGACGTGTGTGCAGTGTTAGTAATACTGCACATTTTTACCACTTTGGGAATATTTGATACGCGCACCCCCTTTACAGATTATTTTTTATGCTGTACCTTTTTAATAAATGGTTACTCCTGAGAATTAAAATGAAACAAGCTTTAATACTAAAATTCAATGACGCTTTAGCCGATATCGAGAATGCTGCCCTTCTAGATAAAACTTGGCATTACGCTTTTGCTAAAGGTTTCCTTTCTGCTCTTTTTGAACTCCCTGATTTTGATCAGACAGAGTTTAATGATTTATGCGAACGCTTAGATCGTTGTATGCATGGAGGTCTATAAATGCCTAGTAGAAAACCCCGTGTAGCTTTAACTGTTCCTGATGACATTAATTCAACCTTAGACCGTCTATCTGATTTAACAGGTACTCCAAAGACTAAATTAATTTTAGAAATGCTTGAGGAGTACATGCCTATCCTAGACCGCACTATTTCTGCACTTGAGCAAATCCAAGCTGATAAAGCCAATGCTCCAACCATTGCTAAACAGTTTGCAAGTGAATTACTTCTTGAGGGTAATGAGAAACTAGGCGTTCTTGCTTCTGAGGCTAAAAAACTATGATTGATTGGGTGACGGCTAAACTAATCTGCAACCATGATCCTAATAAGCTCTCAGAGGGTCTTGTGGCTTCTCTTGACCGTGATGGCAACACAGAATGGTTAGTTCATAAAAAGGTTACTGTCGAAGGCTCTTATTCAACAAAAATACAGATTCAATCTTTGACAGATACTCAGATTTATATATCGGGCAATCCTACAAAATTCCTTCAGGGTCATAATTTATTTGGCTCTAATGATCTTGTTTCAATTATGGGGAAATTCTTTGATGAGTTATTAAAACGTGAAGAATTGGGTCTTTGTCCTGATCCGTTCCAATACGCAAACATTAAAGATGGTCATTACGAGTTAAGCCGTGTCGATGTTAATGAAACTTGGCACTTAAACAACCAAAAAGACGTACTTGCTTGGATTCGTTCAGTTGGTGAAACGGCATATTTAAAACATCGTGGTGCTGGTCAGTTCTCTGGTGATACTGCTTATTTCGGAAAAAATTCTCGTCGTTGGGCTTTAAAGTGTTACTCCAAAGGTCTTGAGATACAGAAAAAAGATCGTCGTTTAGCTCCTGAATTAGACATACCTGAGATGAGAGAATATGCTCATAAAGCCTTGAGAATAGAGGGTGTAACAAGACAATTAGAACTTAAAAGACGTGATTTACATATCGCTTCTAATTGGGATATAGACACAGCGGAGGAGTTACTCCTAGAATATATGTCTAAATTAGAAATGAGTGATGTTTATATGCTCAAAGATGAAGTTCTTGATTCTTTACCGCCTAGACTGCGTTTGACTTATCAAGCTTGGTTAAACGGTGATGATTTGAAGCAGATCCTGCCTAATGGAACTTATTACCGTTCTAAATCGGGGCTTCAAAAATATGGCATTGATATTTCTACAAAGCCACCAAAAGAGAAAAACAACGTGATCCCATTGATCCGAGTTTTAGAAGCCAAACCCGTCGGAATACCTGATTGGGCTTATGAGAAGAACCTTGTCGCTTGATGAGGTTTTTTTT
>NZ_JBICLH010000029.1:0-22929 GCF_043105125.1 Acinetobacter sp. TYF_19 | reverse complement strand
TTTGCGACAGAAATTATTTGCAGATCCTATGAAGCCAATACTGAGCGGAGCCATGAAGTTAAGCATAGCTATCGTTTATTTTCTGCAATGCAAGATGTCGCAGTACAAAAAGATAAGCAGCGCAGTATTTTACTCGACTGGGAAAATGAGTTGATGTTCAAAGTCTTCTCCGAGCATCCGCAGTTGCAACACATTGCTTTGTCTAAGTCGGAATTTGGTCTATGGTTTGTGCATAAAGCAGCGTATGCGTTTACAGGTGCAGAGCAGGTGGAGACCATTATCAGGCTGATTCAACAGGTCGATACCCTCAATTTTGACATGCTCGACTGTCAGGATCAGGCTCAGAAGGTAGAACGCATTCAAGAAATTCGTGACGTGAACCGACAGATCCAGCATTTGGTCGATCAACTGTTTCAAGTGACAGAATATATAGACTCAGGCAATGACTCACTGACTCAACTTTTAAACCGTCGTTATTTAAGTACGATTGTGTCGCGTGAAATTAATTTTGCTCGTAAAAATGATGCGACACTCAGCCTATTGGCAATCGACGCGGATTATTTTAAACGTATTAATGATAAGTATGGGCATACAGCAGGGGATTTGGCACTGCGTTTTATTGCTGAAGTCTTGTTGGATGTAGCGAAGGGCAGTGACTATGCCTTCCGTGTCGGTGGCGAAGAGTTCTTATTGTTGTTGGTCGATAGTGATCTCACGCGTGCTTTACAAATCGCTGAAACGATTCGCATGCGGATACAGGAAACCCCAATTCGTACCGCTCATGGGCAAAATTTTAGTTTGACCGTCAGTATTGGTTGTACGGTTTATAATGGTCATCCTGACTATCAACGCTTTTTAGACACTGCCGATTCTGCACTCTATGCGGCCAAAAATAAAGGGCGGAACTGTATTCATGTGACTGAAAAAGTCCTGAGTGTTTAAATCTCAGACTTAAATACGAGCTGTTCTAAGACGTTTCAAATCGGTTGTTCAGGTACTTTATACCTCAACAATCACATAGTATTTTTTAACAGCTTCAACCACTTCAAATGTACCGATAAAACTCGGTGGAATAATTCCTGCCTGACCTGCTTTGACTTGAATGAAGTTTTGAGTGTGAGCATCATGAATACGGATGCAGCCTTCCATCACTTGAAAAAATTCCTGTTTATTGTCGGCAAATTGAATATTCCATGACCCAACTTCACAGTGCCAAATCCCGCAGCCCATGTGTGGGTGTTCATATAGACTATAGGTCTTGCGCTGTGGGTTGCCTTGGACCAAACGGTCTGGACGTGGAAAATCAATACTCTGTTCGCCTTGGGTCAAACCATGACCTGCTAACCAAATTGCTGACATTGCGTATTCCTCTAAACAAAAAATGAATCGTTCAATGATATATGCATAAAAAAAGCCCCAACAGAGGTTGAGGCTTAATGTTTCAATTAATAGCTTTCAGGGACTGCACTTAAAAACTCGCGACGCTCTTCTTTATTGGTTTTAAAGTCACCAATAAAGGAAACGGTACGTGTAGTCGATTCTTGCTTGCCTACGCCGCGCATCATCATACACATATGTGCAGAATCAATCATAACTGCCACGCCACGTGCACCTGTCACTTCTGCAACCGCTTCTGCAATCTGCTGCGTCAGATTTTCTTGAATCTGTAGACGACGTGCAAACATTTCGGTAATGCGTGCAAATTTAGAGAGTCCAAGGACATTACCTTCAGGTAAATACGCAATATGTACGCGACCATAGAAAGGCAATAAATGGTGTTCACAGAGTGAATAAAATTCGATATTTTTAACCAGCACCATTTCACGGTTGTCTGATGGGAACACCGCATTATTGGTCACTTCTTCTAAGCTTTTGCTATAACCAGACGTTAAATACGAAAAAGCTTTAGCAGCACGCATAGGCGTATCGAGGAGACCTGGACGGGTTAGGTCTTCACCAACGGCAGTTAAGATGTTAGCGTAGGATTGCTGCATAGACATAAGACGTGTTCACTTACACTGATATTGAACAAGGACGGCATTGTAGCAGAAAACTATTCCAATGCCTTATTTTGGACAAAAATCCGATTACTGTTTAAACTTTGGGTTCTTTTCAGCACGTTTTAGCAACACTAAAACTGCACCTGTGCCACCTTGTTTCTCTGGTGCACTCACAAAAGCCAGCACATCGCGGTGTTGACGCAGCCAACCATTCACATAGGTTTTTAAAATGGCTTCCGGACCTTTGCCGTGTACAATTTTAATGACATTTTGATTTTCATCTTTGGCCATTTGAATGACTTGTAAAACTGCGACACGGGCTTCTTCAACGGTGCAACCATGCAAGTCGACTGCTTCAAACCAACGAATGTTACCCGCTTTTAAATCTTCAAATACTTTGTGTTGCAGCGTAGCAATGCGATAACTGAGCGCGGCTTGGCTCGCGACAGGATTGAGCATGGCTTGAGTATCAGACAGCTCAGTTGCATCGGTATGCATTGGGCCTTCAGCCGCTGCACGTTTTGCTAAAGTTTGTGCATCGATTTTTTTCTTTGGATTTTTTTCTATTTTGGCAATGTTCGCGGTCTCCATTTTTTGGACACCTTGCATTTGTTTTTGAAACAACGCGAAATCATCTTCTGGCTCGGGCGGAGCAACTTGAGCTTGGGCCTCAGACTGTTTAATCGCAGTCGAATGCGGATTAGTGATTTGCTTTTTAAAGTCTTTCAGTAAATTAAACTGTTCTTTAGAAAGCGATGAATCATGTTTGCTCATAGGGTCAGAAAAATACGCAAAATAAGGAATTAGGCGATAATTATAGTCTGATTTTTCCTATATTTGAACTGAATTGCATTTATAGAGAATGGCAAAAAATTGAATAGCAAATGACTGATAGTATTTTGTGGAGTGCTCAAGAGAACGATAGTTGTGGAAGAACCTCAAATGATTGAACCCGAGCAACCATGCTACCTAGATAGAAAATGATCCACTCGGGTTCAGGTTTGGCATGCTAAGTCAGTCGTACCTTAACTTGCACGTAAAGTACGGATGATTTTATCTAGTTTTTTATCGATTTGGTTACGATAAAGGTCAGGCAAGACACGCGAAAGTTTGGCAAGAATACGTGCTTGAGTACTTGGAATAATCATAAATTGGGATGAGAAAATGCCGTTGTAAATTTCCTGACAGGCCTTCTCTAGTGGGAGGCTGCCGCCAAGTTGTTTTAATGCCGCTGTGACTGGTGAACCATTTTTACGTTCGTCAAATACCATCGGTGTTTCAATTTCTGGCGGGCAAACCACGGCAACTTTAATTTTCTGACTGCGCAGTTCCATACGTAGCACTTCAGCCAAACCGACCACGCCAAATTTAGATGAGCAGTAACCTGTATAACCATAGCAACCGACCAAGCCCGCTGCTGATGCAACTAAAACCAATTTTGGTGATTTGCCTTGTTGAACCGCTTGCTTGAGATGCGGTAATGCAGCATGGGCTACATTACGGCTACCGACCAGGTTGATATTAATTTGTCGTAAATATTCTTCAGACGTCATGTCTTCAAATGATTTTGCAATCGCAATGCCTGCTGAGTTAATGAGCAAATCTGGCGTACCAAATGCAGTCACCGCTTCTGCAAATTTTGCAATGATGCTGCTTTCATTTTGTACGTCCACTTCAAAACCACAGACAGTAGGTGAGCGCTTTTGCAAGTCAATCACTGCTTGTTCAATGCCAGCATGGGCAAAAATACACACTTGGAAGTTGTCTTTGAGTAGGTATTTAGTCAGTTCAAGACCAATACCGCTACTGCCGCCTGTAACCCATGCTGTTTTCATATTTTTTTTCATCACAATATCCTTTTGAATGTTTCGAATGAGCCTTAAACGACTTCGTCTTGAAGTAAAACATGACCAAATTGTTTGCGGAGTTCTACTTTCACAATTTTACCTGTACCGTTGATTGGCAGTGCATCTACAAAAATCACCACGTCAGGAATCTGCCAGCGGGCAATCTTATTATCAAAGTAAGCCAGCACTTCTTCTTCAGTCAGTGTTGAGTTTTCCTGTTTTACGGCAATCAAAATTGGGCGCTCATCCCATTTCGGATGACGTGCTGCAATAGCAGCTGCCATGTGAATTTCAGGGTGGCCTACGGCAATATTTTCAAGTTCAACCGAAGAAATCCATTCACCGCCCGATTTGATTAAGTCTTTGGCACGGTCGCAAATGGTCATATAACCGTCTGCATTTAATGTTGCAATATCGCCTGTATCGAACCAACCATCTGCTGTGGTAGCACTTTTTTCTTGATTGAAATAATGATCGACAATCCAAGGCCCACGGATTTGTAGATTTCCTTGGGTATGGCCATCGTTGGCTAAGACTTGATTGGTGCTTTCATCAACGATACGTAATTCAACACCAAAAGGTGGACGACCTTGGGTTAAGCGTAACTTTTCAAACTCTTCAGCACTCAAAGTGGCATGTTTTGCTTTCGGTTGGTTCGCTGTTCCCAGTGGGCTGGTTTCAGACATTCCCCATGCATGAATAGTGTCGCAAGCATAGTTGTTTTTGAAATCACGAATAATCGACGGTGGGCATGCAGCGCCACCCACAACATTGCGATTCATACTGTCTAAGGTTGTGCCGCGTTTTTTTGCAGCAGCAAGTAAACCTTGCCAGATGGTTGGCACACCTAAGGCGATGGTTACTTTATAGTCATAAATTAAGCTGGCTAGGCTATCACCATCCAGATTTGGCCCCGGAAGGACAATAGTACAACCTACCATTGCTGCTGAGTAAGGAACACCCCATGCATTTACATGGAACATGGGTACGACAGGCATGACGATATCTGATGCAGACAAGTTGAGTGAGTCAGGGAAACACGTTGCCATGCTGTGTAATAATGTTGAACGGTGGCTATACAACACCCCTTTAGGATTGCCTGTAGTGCCAGAAGTGTAGCAAAGCGAACTTGGCGTTTCTTCGCTAAACTGTGGCCAAACAAATTCAGTCGACTGACCTTGAATTAATTCGTCATAGAACATTACATCGGGTAGAGCTGCGGCAACTTTTTCGTCACGTGCGCCATAACAGATAAATTTCTCAACGGTTGGGACTTGACCTTGAATCGCAGTGATTAATGGTAAGAAAGTGCTATCAAAGAAAATGGCTTTATCTTGTGCATCGTTAATAATGAAGACCAGTTGTTCTGGGAATAAGCGAGGGTTGATGGTGTGGCAAACATAACCACTACCAAGAAATAGCATACCAAGACTCTAAATGACGGTGGTTGTTCCACGCGATCGTTGCAAGACGATCACCTTGGTTAAGATTAAATGACGTGAAAGCATTGGCTAAACGTTTGCTGTTTTGTTGGACCTGTAACCAATTGGTGGTGGTCATTTGTCCAGTTACTTCACATGAAAAAATAGAAGTATCTGCGTGGTACTTTGCTGCATGCTCGATTAAGTTACTAATCAATAAAGATTGGTGCATCATTTTGCCAAACATTTCATTCATCCTTGGTGACTATTTTTCTAATAAAAAAGGCTATTAGCCGAAGCCAAAAGCCTTTTGGAATTTATTTGTCGCTAAATACAACATCCGAACCCGGTTTAATATAACGCGGCATTTTTTGCCCTGTATGTTCAGCCACGACGTGAAGGGTGCGCTCGATCCAACCTGCATCCATAATAAACATCAGTGAATCATCATCATTTAAGTTGACGTTCGCGCCATTAATGACCATGAACCCTTCAGCACCTTCTGGGGTTGCTAAAGTATGGATCGAACCTGCTGGTTCAAATAAATAGCTGCCAGCCGTTTGAACATCTTCAGGGTATTCGACATAATGCCATGAACCTGCTGTTGTATAGAAATGTACAACACCGGTATGGAAGTGACGTGGAAGGATAGTACCTGGTTCAAAACGGGCATGAATAACCCAGACGCCATTATCAGGGTCTAAAAAGCAAGGTGATACATGTACACCTGGTAAAGCGTTTTTGACTTCACCTTCTCTAACATTAATGGTTAATAAACGGTCTTGATGTTTAACGGATTGTGCAATGCTCATGACAAACTCCTTGTATGTCGCTATTTCAGAATGCGATACCATGTAGGGGTATCTAATGTTTCCATGACTTCGAGCATAGCAATGTTTGAGTGAATACAAACCACTCGAAAGAATGGATTTAGAATTGTTTGAGAATTGCGCGAATGAATGGTTTAAAATATATATTTGAAATCATGATTTTGATTCAATATCACATTGTGTAATAGCCAGCCCCCCACTAATTTATAGGTGCTTGGAGCTTCGGATAAGCATAAAATCATGGTTGAACATGATTTTTTGATTAATGCAAATTTCAGGGAAGTGAAATTTGCGAATGTAATTGAATAAAAAGATTGGATGAATATACATGCAAGTGTTGAAGACTAAACTCAGTCGTCCGAGCATGCTGAATGGCAGGGCAATGCAACGTCCCCAACTGTTAAGTCAGATCGTGGACTATTGTCAATCTTCTTTGGTTTTTATTCACGCCGCGGCAGGTTATGGAAAAACCACGCTGATGCATCAACTTTCAGAGTCTCTTTTAGCAAAGGGAAAGAAAGTCTGTTGGTTAACTTTGGATGATGATGACAATGATCCGATTCGACTCTATCAATACTTGCGTTTGGCGCTTTTAGATTTAGAACCGCCGCATTCGATCTCTTATGGACAGATCCATAAACAACACATCATTGATCTGACGCAAAAAGTTGCAGAAGAGGATGCTGACACAGTTTTATTTATCGATGAGTTTGAAGCATTAACAAACCCAGAATGTTTAAATATCTTTTGGTGGTTGTACCAGTCCTTGCCTGAAAATTGTCATTTGGTGATTGCTTCAAGAGTCAAACCCAACTGGAGTTTCGCGAAAGAATATCTACTAGGTCGTTTAAAGTGGGTCACAGAGTCTCAGTTGAGCATCAAACAGCAAGAAAGCAGTGCGCTTATTCAGTTTTTACAGCAACAAAACTTTGACCAGCTTGCTTTAAGCACAGAGCTTGCAGAACAATTGATTGATAAAACTGAAGGCTGGTTTACAGGCATTCAATTCACCAATTTATATTTGAAAGAACATCAAGATATTCATGTTTTTATTCAAAATTTAACTGGTGCGCATCATCAGATTGTGAATTACCTCAGTGAGCAGGTTTTTTTACAACAAGACCCTGAAATCCAGCAATTCTTATTGCAAATTAGTGTACTGAGAAAAATTAATCCAGTTTTGGTCATTGCCTTAACGGGTAATCCTGCTGCACAGCAGATTCTCGATGCCATTAGCCAAAAAGGCTTGTTCATTCAAGCGATAGATGAACAGCGTACGTGGTATCGCGTGCATCATTTATTTCGAGACTTTTTGCAATCGAAGTTTAAGCTTTTACAACCCGATGCATATCAGCAAATGCATCGTAAAGCGGCAGAATGGTTCAAACAACAGCGTTATCTGATGGAAGCGATTTATCACGCCCAACAGGCAGAAGATCAGCAGCTGATTTTATCATTGCTCAACACGGTATGTCGTGAACTGATCTTAGAAGGCCGACACTATACGTTGTTGGAGTTGGTCAAACAGATCCCTGATTCTGTCTTGCTGCAAAATCCAAATTTGCTCTATGACATTATTTGGACCTTGGTGCTGACGCATCAAGTGACCCTAGCCAATCATTATTTACAGCTCTGGCATAGTGTGGATCAACATGAAACCTTATTACAACATGAGGACCAATTAGGTTTAGCCCCTCTCATTGCTGTTTTAGAAGACAAGTTAGATGTGGCTTATCGCTTAGCGCAACAAAACTTAGCACAACTGCCAAGTACCGTTTATTTTGCCCGTGCTCTACTGATTGGGATTGGGGCTTTACATCACATTTGTTTGGGGCAAATGAGTGAAGCACGAAAGCTATTACTACAAACGCGTATTATCTATTTGCAAGGGCATAACCTATATGGTGTGGCAATGGTCGATTGTATTGATGCCCTATGTGATTATTTATTAGGAGATTTGACTCTCGCAGCAGAAAAGTTTGCACAAGTTGGGCAGAGCGAGGAATATCGTAAATTAGGCTTAGATGATGACAATAAAGCAGCCATTATGAATATTCTGAGCAGCTTTAAAGCAGACCTGTATTATGAAATGAACCAAATGGCGCAAGCTGAAGCTGCATTATTGGATTTCAATGGCGGCGATCATTTGGCTATGCCGGATATGGTGGTGGTGGGCTATATCTTACAATTGCGTTTAGCTGCGTTGCATCAAGATCAAGCCGCTATACAAGTGTGTTTGCATCAAGCCCATACCCGCAGTAGTCAATGGTCGTTACCTCGCCTCGCACAAACCATACAAGCCTATGCGCAACAAGCAAGCCCGCTTTCTGCATTAGCTGATACTGAACAGGCAGCATTTCAGCCATATTTAAATTTCACCCATTTGCTGCGTGGCGATGATTTAATGGCGGTGCGTCAGCAAATTTTCATGGGGCAAGCCGAGCAAGCCAAAGAATATTTAAGCCAACAGTTAGCATTTTTTAGGATTTATCCGATACGTTTTGCGCGTGTTCAAATCCTGTTTGCACTGGCCCTGTATCAGTTGAAACAACATGAACAGGCTTTTGAAGCTCTACAACAAGCGCTTGAAACCCTCATGCCGACTCAGGCAGTGCGGGTGATTCTAGATGAAGACCCTTTAATTTGGGATATGTTAAGTGGGCTAAGTCAGCATTTAAGTCGACAGAAGCAAAAGCATACAGTTGTATTGCTAGAATATATCCAGCAACTTCAAAAGCTCAATCAAGCTGAAAGCAGTGCTGAAGCTTTGATCGGAAGTTCTGGCCTTGAGGCTTTATCAAAACGTGAAGTCCAAATTTTAGAAAAATTAAGCCGTGGCTGTACTGATGCTGAAATATCCGAGTCAATCTTTTTGTCCATCAATACGGTGAAATGGCATCTGCGTAAAATCTATAACAAGTTGCAGGTCCGCTCTCGAATGGAAGCGGTGAATGAAGCCAAGAAGCAGGGTTTAATTGAGTAATTTAAGATTGAATAATTTTTTATATGTTACTGTTTAACGAGATCTTCAACGGCTTTTTGAAAGGACATATCACACAGTATTCAGGGTAAGAGCATGCCTTACCCTGAATACTGTGTAATTAAAGTACTTGAGGTGTTCCAAACAGCTCTGTAAAGGCGTGGTCTGGACGCGGCTGTTTCATAAAACTTTCACCGACCAAGAAAGCATGAATGTCGTGCTCTTGCATCATCTCCACATCTGCAGGAGTCGCAATTCCACTTTCAGTCACCAGTAGACGAGATGGTTCAAGCAGTTTTTTCAAACGAATCGAGGTGTTTAAGTCCACATCAAAGGTTTTTAAGTTGCGGTTATTGACACCCAATACGCAACGTTCAGATAGACGCAAAGCACGTTCAAGTTCTGCTTCATCATGTACTTCAACCAAGACATCTAAATTGTGTTCAAAAGCCGTTTTAGACATTTCTTCGAGTTGTTGATCGGACAAGCATGCCACAATCAGAAGAATACAGTCCGCATGTAAAGCACGTGCTTCAATCACCCCATAAGGATCAATCAGAAAGTCTTTGCGTAATGCAGGTAGTGCACAGTGAGAACGTGCAATTTGAATATTCTCATCGGCACCTTGGAAAAAATCGACATCGGTTAAAACCGATAAACATGCAGCACCCGCGGCTTCATATTGCTGTGCGATTTCAGCAGGATCAAAGTTTTCACGAATGATGCCTTTAGATGGTGATGCTTTCTTAATTTCAGCGATCACACCCGGTTGTTTGCTCAGTAAAGACTTTGCAAAACCACGTACAGGAGTTGCCTCAAGTGCCCATTCTTCCACATCTTTATAGCTACGTTGTTTGAGGCGTGCAGCAAACTCTTCCTGCTTGCGATCCACAATTTTGCCTAAAATCGTATTTGCGATATCTACCATGACAAAATCCTGTCTATCAAGCGTCGTATTGTTTAAGGGTTTTGCTGAATTCAGCAAGGATGCTCATCTTTTCTAAAGCTTGTCCGCCGTAGATGATGTCATGTGCTAAAGCCACGCCTTGTTTATAACTGGTACAAAGTCCAGAGACATACAGACCGGCACCTGCATTTAAAGCAATCATATTGGCTGCTTTTTCGCCTTTATCAGATTTGTTTTTACCTAAGGCATCTTTAATTAGGCTTAAACTTTCAGCAGAATCTTGAATGATTAAACCCGTTAAAGTTTGCGATTCGATCCCAACATCTTCAGGTTGAATCTCCCATTCGGTGACTTCGCCATTTTTGAGTTCAGCCACATAGGTGCTTGATGCAAGGCTAATTTCATCTAAACCATCTTTAGAATGAACCACCATGACATGTTCTGCGCCCAGTTGTTTCATCACTTCTGCAATAGGACGGCATAATTCAGTCGAAAACACCCCAATCACTAGACGTTTTACTCCAGCCGGATTCGTAAGCGGGCCAAGTAAATTGAAAATACTGCGAATGCCTAATTCACGACGCGGGCCTACCGCATACTTCATCGCTTTGTGATGATTTGGAGCAAACAAGAAACCGACACCCATTTCGCGAATACAGCGTTCAGTTTGTTGCATGTTTAAGTCAAGTTGGATGCCTGCTTGTTCTAACAAGTCCGAGGAACCCGATTTGGTTGAAACACCACGGTTACCATGTTTAGCAATGGTCGCACCTGCCGCTGCAATCACAAAAGCAGATGCAGTCGAGACGTTAAATAAGTTTTGACCGTCACCACCTGTACCGACGATGTCGACTAAATAAGGCACATCACTGACATCAATTTTGATGGCAAACTCGCGCATGACACGAGCCGCTGCGGTAATTTCATCAATACTTTCGCCTTTTAAGCGAAGACCCATCATCAGTGCACCAATTTGGGCATCTGTTGCTTCACCATTCATGATGGTGCGCATGACGTCTTCCATTTGCGGCTGCGTCAACTCAATGTTTTTAGTGATGTTATTTAAAGCTTGTTGCATATTCATTTTTCACTGCACTCATTTATGCGTAAATTTCTAAAAAGTTCTTAAAGATTTGATGGCCATGCTGACTCAAGATTGATTCTGGGTGAAATTGCACGCCTTCAACGGCAAGCGTCTTATGCTTTACACCCATGATTTCTTCAATTGAGCCGTCGGCTTCATTGGTCCAGCAAGTCACTTCTAAGCATTCAGGCAAGCTTTCTTGATCAATCACAAGTGAGTGATAACGCGTTGCTGAAAATGGAGAAGGGAGATTGCTAAAAATGCCTTTATTTGAGTGGTGCATGTCAGACAGACGCCCATGCATCACTTTTTTGGCACGAATGATTTCGCCGCCAAAAGCCTGACCAATGGCCTGATGTCCTAAGCACACCCCTAATAATGGAATTTTTCCAGCAAAATGCTGAATGGCTGGAATGGAAATTCCTGCTTCCGAAGGTGAGCATGGGCCAGGGCCAATCACAAGATACTTAGGTTGCCATCGCTCAATATCTTCCAATGTCACGGCATCATTACGTACTACTTTTACTTCTTGATTTAACTCGCCAAAATACTGGACGATGTTGTATGTAAAAGAGTCATAGTTGTCGATCATTAAAAGCATGAGCTTAACCTATTGAAATTTATGCACATAAATGTGCGTGAAGAGTCCTATGGTATTCGTGCGTTTACATTATAAAGCTATAAGTAAATTATTTTTCTCATTCAATGACTTGAATGGAGGCACAAAACCGAAATTATCATAGCAAAAAATACACAGCTAGGGCGCGACATTTTTTTGTGGGTCTAAAAATTACAATGGGTTTTGTTACTAACTGATATAGAGTTTATGAATATCTCAGATTCAAATTCTAATGAGAAGCCTCGTGGACTATGTGTAAATGTCATGAAGCATGCATATTCAATGAATATAAAAAGAATATCTTCTGATGTTGTGAGCCAAAAACTCACCAAATATCACCAAAACAGAGCATCTTTTTTTGCTTGCTCACATCTGAGATGTCGGCTTTATATTTAGTTTGAAAGGAGAGGTTTTTTATTTTTTAAAAATCAAATAAAAACAGTTAATTACGCTGCTTATATTTGATTTAAGGTATATCGCTCGCCGTGATATGAGGTGTGGAAGTCAAATCAAGGCGAAAATAACAGCTTAAACAGCGCTCTAATTTATAAAAAACGGGTGTAAATCGACCCGTAATATTTAAAAATGCACCATTATGATCCACACTCAAAATCTTTTAGATTAAATGTGAAGAAGCGTGCTTGAATATGGTGCATTTACTTTTTAGCTCAGTATAATAGAGCCAAAGCAAACAGCTTAAAACTGTTATTCTGATAATGAATTCAATATTTTAGCTAAGCTTTTTAAAGTTGGTACGGTAATTGCTTTAGAACAACCAACTACTAACACGCACTAAAGAGTGCAACAAAAATTCATCGGAGCAAAATGAGCATGGCGAACAAGGTCCTACAACTCATCCAAGAAAGTGGCGCAAAATGGGTCGATTTCCGTTTTACGGATACTAAGGGTAAAGAACAACACGTAACTTACCCAGCAGATACTATCGACGAAGATACTTTTGAAGACGGTAAAATGTTTGATGGTTCTTCTATTGCTGGTTGGAAAGGCATTGAAGCATCTGACATGATCTTACGTCCAGATGCTGCAACTGGTTTTATCGACCCGTTCTTCGCTGAGCCTACAGTAGTTGTTACTTGTGACGTTATTGAGCCATCAACAGGTCAAGGTTATGACCGTGACCCGCGTTCGATTGCTCGCCGTGCTGAAGAATACCTAAAATCGACAGGTATTGGTGATACTGCATTCTTTGGTCCAGAACCAGAATTCTTCGTATTTGACGAAGTAAAATGGGAAATTGATATGTCTGGCGCGCGCCATACATTGATTGCTGAAGAAGCTGCTTGGTCAACAAACAAAGATTACGAAGGCGGAAACTCTGGTCACCGTCCACGTGTTAAAGGTGGTTACTTCCCAGTTCCTCCAGTTGATTCTTCACATGACATGCGTGCTGATATGTGTGCGCGTATTGAAGACATCATGGGCCCAGGTCGTGTAGAAGTACACCACCACGAAGTTGCATCTTGCCAATTAGAAATTGGTGTAAGCTTCAACACAATGGTTCGTAAAGCTGACGAAGTACAACAGTTCAAATATGCGGTTTGGAACGTTGCACACCAATATGCTAAAACTGCGACTTTCATGCCTAAGCCAATGGTTGGTGATAATGGTTCTGGTATGCACGTTCACATGTCTATCTCTAAAGATGGCAAGAACTTGTTTGCTGGTGATGAATACGCTGGTCTTTCAGAAATGGCGCTTTACTTCATCGGTGGTGTAATCAAACACGCTCGTGCATTGAACGCAATTACGAACCCTTCTACAAACTCGTACAAGCGTTTAGTTCCACACTTCGAAGCGCCGATTATGTTGGCATACTCAGCACGTAACCGTTCTGCTTCTATCCGTATTCCTTACGTTTCTAGCCCTAAAGGCAAACGTATCGAAGCTCGCTTCCCAGATCCAATGATGAACCCGTACTTAGGTTTCGCAGCATTGTTAATGGCGGGTCTTGATGGTATCCAAAACAAGATTCACCCAGGTGAAGCAGCTGACAAAAACTTATACGACCTTCCTCCTGAAGAAGAAGCGAAAATCCCTACAGTTGCGCACAGCCTAGATATGGCGCTTGAAGCGCTTCAAGCGGATCACGAGTTTCTTCTTAAAGGTGGTGTATTCACTAAAGAAATGCTTGATGCATATATTGAACTTAAAACTGAAGAAGTGCGTCGCTTGAACACGACAACTCACCCAGTTGAATTTGATATGTACTACAGCTTGTAATTCTGAACTTAATTTCACTGTAAAAAACCCGCGCTAGTCGCGGGTTTTTTTGTATCATCTGTTTAACTTGAAAAAAATTGATGAGAGCAATGGCACAGCGTAAGAAGCACACCAGTTTTTATCCTTGGATTGACCCTAAAGATCACGACAAAGGTTTTAAGCTAAATTTTTCGATGGTGACTTATATCGAAGTTGGTCGCACCCCTGAAGGCTACAAGCAGGCAGAATTTGTTGCATTGAAAAGCCCAGAGTTAGCACTGGATTATGATTATCCTCAAAGTTTTTATTTGAGTGCTGAAGGTTTTATTTTGGTGAAAACTCCGCAAGGTAAATTTGAAACCATTGCAAAAACAGATAATTGCTAAAGATTGATCTTAGAATTGAATCAATGACATTCTTCATAACTCAAAAAGCGTTTAAGCGCACAGTAAATCAATGGTACAGGTAGGCTTATGCAGCAGATTCCAGCTGAACTGAAAACATGGTTATATGCTTCAGGTTCACTTACTCAGCAACTGACGGATTTGGCTGATGGGGCGTTTAGGGTTCAACCGACCAAAGAACATTTTCAGCGTCTTCAGTTTATCGATGCAAAATGGATGGGCATGCCGTTTCAGCATACGTCATGGGTACGAGAAAGTTTTTTATATGGCAGTGATGCAGAGCCTTGGGTTAAAGCCAAAAGCATTTTCCCGATCTTAAGTTTGCAAGGCCGCGCACGGCTTTTTAAACATATTGGTAAAAAACCGATTGGTTGGTTCTTGTTTCAGCGCACCAATCCAGCATGTGAGCGTCGTGTGATTTGGCTAGAAGATGGCTGGACTAGACAGAGCTGTTATACTTGGCACGGCTGCAAGTTTATTGTTCAAGAAACTTTTTTAGCGAGTTTTGAGCAATTTTTGCAAAAGCAGAATTCAGCATCTGAAGGACAGTCATGACAACTGCGCATCAAATTACTTGGCGTGAACGTTTAGAAGCCTATTATTATTTATGTCGTTTTGATAAGCCTGTTGGCACAGAATTGGTGTTCTGGCCTACCATGTGGGCACTATGGATTGCAGCAGAGGGAATACCGCCAATTGGTATTCTGATTCCGATGGTACTTGGCACAATATTTATGCGTGCGGCTGGGTGTGCAATTAATGATTTTGCTGATCGTAAAGTCGATGCGCATGTAGAGCGCACGAAAATGCGGCCTTTAGCAACAGGGATTATCACGGCTAAAGAAGCCATTTATGTGTTTCTAGCTTTAGTCTTTGCCAGTGCTTGTATGTTGTTATTTCTACCGATTGAAACATTCTATTGTGCTTTAGGTGGGCTTTTTCTCGCATTTATATATCCTTTTATGAAGCGCTATACCCATTTGCCTCAGGTTGTTTTAGGCATGGCCTTTTCGTGGGGAATTCCGATGTCCTTTACGGCTATGGGCAAACCATTAGATGTAACCTGTTGGTTGCTGTATTTTGGCAATCTGGCTTGGACAGTGGCGTACGATACTCAATATGCGATTACCGACCGTGAATATGATTTAAAAATTGGGGTGAAGTCGACAGCCATTTTGTTTGGTCGTTTTGATATTCAAATTATTTCATTTTTACAGGCGATGAGCGTGGTTTTGATCGGTGCGGCACTTTACCTTGAAAATTTATTGATGCCATTGGGTTTAATCGCATTGCTGGTAGTCGTGGCTGATTTTATTTATCAATGGTCCAAAACCAAAGACAGAGATCCACAGCGTTGTTTTTGGGCATTCCGTCACAATCGTTGGGTGGGATTCATTATTTTTACTGGAATCTTTTTAGAATTAATTATTTAAAGTGATTGTTTGGTTGAAAAGCGTCCTATACAGGGCGCTTTTTTTATGTCTTAATAAAACGGCATGTAGTTTCATGCTTAAAAAAACAACGAATAAAAGGATATTTTATGAAACGCTCGAAAATAGCATTAGCCCTTACAGTTGCCGTTTCAATGCTGTTTTTAACTGCTTGTAATGACGATGATGATTCGCCCGCTTCAAACCAACAACCCACTTATCTGTCGGAAGGAAATTATTCTTTAGATACAGTCGAGAATAGTTCATCGATTAAAGTCATGACTTATAACATGACGAATGTACAGGGGAAGACAGCGACTGCAACAGCAATGGTTTTATTTCCACAGGTAGCTAGACCTAAAGATGGTTATCGTGTTGTGGTGTGGGAGCATGGAACAGTCGGAGGCGGAGATGATTGTGCGCCAAGTAAAAATGTGATTCATCCACGCTTTAAAATTTTAGCGAATACATTATTGGCTGCAGGCTATGTCATTGTTGCTCCAGATTATGAAGGTCTAGGTACATCAGGTGTACATCCTTATTTGAATTTATCTAGTGCTGTAAACTCAGCAATTGCGGCCGTTAAGGCCGTAAAAGAGCATTATGGCACCTAGTTAAATGGGGCATGGATGTCGATTGGTCAATCACAAGGTGGGCATGCATCATTGGATACAGCCGAGTTTGCTAATACAGATACGACTTATAAAGGAGCTGTGGCTGGTGCACCTGCATCCAGTTTAGGGCAAATTATTCAAATTTATCTCGATCCACAATATAATCTTGACGTAAATGGCCAACCTAAAGCAAATGGTTTGAATATTTTAGATGACAAGTTGCAACAAGTCCGTATTGCAATGGCAAAACTCTTGGCTTATGCGGCACTCACAAGCTCGGGAATTAAAGCGTATCAGCCTGATTATGATTTAAAGAATATCTTTACAGCGGGGGCTGCTGAAATTGCGGAAAGTGCTTATGGACGTACAGGAGATGATGGTGCATATTTAGGTTATCCAGCACCGAATAGTGCAAATGGCTTACAAGAACAATTAAAAGCGGATGTTGTAGAGTTCTTGTCAGATCCAACACACTGGACTTCACAGTATGGTGTTGATTTAAATGAAATTAAAACAGATCCAGTGGTTCAGAAATTCTTGGCGGATAATCAACCAGCAACCAATGCCACTGCTGCGAAGGTGATTAAAACTCCTGTATTTATTATTCAAGGTACCAATGATCAAGCGGTAGTGCCTGATGTGACGAAACTGTTATATGCAAATATGAAAGCAAAAGCGACCACATACTTCCCACAAAATGCATATGCTGATGGTTATAAATTAACTATTGTACCGAATGCGACGCATACGCAAGCAATCATATGTCAAAATAAGGAGGCGGTAGACTTTATTCAGACCTACATGCCTGCGGGTACGGGTATTGTGTTAACTGATGCGCAAAAAGATGCCAGCACCAATGAACATTGTACAGGTATAGCACCGACATAAAATTAACCATTTAAACTGAAGACAGGGCCTCATGATTGAGGCTCTTTTTTGTTATAGTATTGGCCCATCAAAATCTAGATATTGGAAATAGGCTGGCTATGACGAAATCAACAAAAAAACTAACGCCCAAAGTGATGTTTTTAGCGAGTCTTGGTATTGTGATTCCATTGCTTATTTTAGGGATTGCCTTTTTAGCGGTAAAAAGCGATGCAAAAAACCAAGCGGAATATCAGCGTATTAAAGAAGAACAACAGCAGCGTATTCAAGCAAAGTTGGCTGCCGAAAAGCAATTAACACTGCAGGAAGCGAGCAGCGCAGTCTCAAAATAATTCAAGCACGCATTGCAGGCGTAATCCCAATGTGTTTGTGCAGTTGGCGAATACTTGGAATTTCTGTAAAACGCAGAACAATGTAACCTGCTTCATTGAGCATCGCATCACGTTCTGCATCTTCTTGTTCCTTACCGATATGGGAAGTTTTCCTAATTTCATAAATTTAGTTGTCAAATAAAAACAGTCAATTTCATATGAAATTACATAGTAGAAAAGAGAGCAAATTTAATGAATAAATTTCACTCATTAAAGTCTTAATTTTGATAGGCTTTGTGGCACATATACTCAAAAGCTAAATTTTCCCCAAGTTATCTAAATTTAAGTGACAACTTGGGTGTGTGGACGACCTAATTCCTTAAGTCTATTTAACACTGCCACACGTGCATGAATCATATTTACCTGACTAGGAAAACTTATTGCTGTTAATTTATTGCAATACATCTTGGTTTCCACCAAGATCCGATGATGATAGCCTGATCATTTTTTCTATAATGTTCTGCCTAGACTTTTAATTATTCGAAGTAATTCATTTCGCTCCTGAGAATGAAATTTTTTATCTTTCCAAATCTTCATCTTTTTCTAGGTGGAACCAATGCATGCGGCCGCTCCGCAATGACCTGGCGGCATTGTTTCATATCATATGCTCCGTCTGTATAGACGGAATCTATTTGCTCACCCAACGGAATTTGATTAAGTAAATATCCAAGGACTTGCGAATCACTCACGTTGTTGGTTGTAAGCTGAACTTTTTTTATTTGCAGGGTTTTAGCATCTATACCAATATGCAGTTTACGCCACTGGCGACGATATCCAGGTTGGTGTTTCTTATGTTTCCATTCTCCTTCATCTAAAAACTTTAGACCTGTTGAGTCAACGAGTAGATAAAGCCCACTACTGCTTTTTTGATAGCGAAATGCAATATCAATTTACTTTTGTCTTCTACAAATAGTGGAACAATCTGGAGCTGTCCGATCTAGACCACACAGTTTAATGAGACTTTTAATAAAGCCAGTGGCCATATGTAAAGACAGACGAAATAAGGATTTAACCATTAAGCAAACTGGATAGCTGCATCAGAGTAAGTTTGATTTCGACCTTGTTTACTATTGGTTAGTGCATACCACTGAATCTTGGGATCAAACCAAATGGCAAAATTTTCGCGATTAATAAGAGCTCTGTTGTATGAAGACTAATTGGTTGTACGGTAAATTTTAGGTGTAGGCTTATGCATTTGAAAATTATATTGTGGAATAAGCCTTTAGAGATAGGTTTGTGCAACAATACCTCTTAAAATTGATAAATCTTCACTCAATGGAACTTCCCTTGTTCCAATCGCCAGTCACACAACCAAATACCTAGCCCATCATGCACCACACGTTCATATGATGACCACGTTATTACAGAACAGGTAGGCGTAATGCGGTTTTATATAGCCAAAGGCTATCAGCACTTGAACCATAGCCGTATTCATACTCGCACGCATGTCCATCGGCTGGGTAGAGAGCCAGATTTCATCAATACGGATCATGTCGCTATGGGAATAAGAATGAAAATTAATCGAATTGACCAATACTAAAACTAAACTAGTGCATTGAACAGCTTGTAATTAGTCATATAATATCCCAGTTAATGGATTGATATGTCTTAACCATGATTTTTGTCATCGTGGTAACTCTGGGCAACATGGCTTGCCGCCATAATATTTGAAATTGAACATTCAATAGATGTCCGCAAGCCATCGAAGAGTTGAACCTCGTTAGAGGTTTGAAGATAGTCCAATATATTTTCGCTCAAGAATTCTATAATTGCTTTGGGATTTCTGATTCTAAATTGGTCACTTTCAGCCAATTTGATGAGATGTGACAGGTCTGGAAATGCTTTACTACCCGCCAGTTTGAGTGCCATCTGATTATCAATTGATTCATAGATCAGGGTATGGGTAAGATCAAAGGGTGGTGAAACAAAAATGTTCTTCATATCTGAGGAATATTGCAAAGCAAAGTTTTTAAGATGTGCGTCGCCATTACCGATTAAACAGTTGAATACGATGTATTTATACATTTTTTCAACTTCAGCTACGCTACCCGTATATAGATAAGTTGCTTTCAGAAGAGTTTCATAGCTACTTGTATATTTTGCACATGGATCATTTGATTTTTTCATGAGCGTCGTAAAGTCTTCATAGCCTAGTTTTGTACCATCACTGGTTTTATCAAACCGTTCTACCACATAGGTTTCTAAATTTTCAGACAAGTAAGTCTTTGGTGGCTCAAGCCCACAATGCCGTGCAGCCTGCATACAGACAAACTCATTGACGGTAAGTAATGGAAATTCGGAATCAAAGGACTTAACAATCAAATCCCTTTGCTGAACTTTGTTATCCGATTGAACAGTATATGCATCCGGAATGCTTACCTTGGGCTGCATCCCAGCCAATGAAGTCCTGAGATAGTATTTTTCTAAGAGTTGTGGGAAAAGGGGCTCTTTACTACGATAGGATAGAATTTCACTTAAGTTCAAAGATTCTACCTCGGGAAAATTTAACTCACTTTTGTATGAGAGTATGCCGATGCCTTGATCACCTTGCAGTGCCAATAAGTACATGTCATTGACCTTGGTATATCTTGAAAGCTTTTCAACTATTAATCTACGATTGAACCCTTCAGGAATATTCTGCGCAAATATTGGATGGAGCGGGCCTGAAGAATAACCATCCATACGTTTCCGGGTCATGGTAAGTGACACATGCTGTTTTTCTTGTAATGGCTGATAATGGTGAACTGAACCATAGGTTAAGACACCTAATTCAGTTTGATTGGCACGCACCATGATATTGGTGATTTTTGCAGGAAGATTGGTTTGAGAATTCATTCATCCTCCTCAGCAAACATATTTTCAATCTCATCCCAATGGGGCAGGGAATGTTGCTTTGGAGATACATCAAACTGCAAACCAACCGCATCAAGTACACGTTCAAATATGTCAAATGAACCCGTAAAACGTCCATTCTCGATCTCAGAGATTGTAGTTTTATTGATTCGGATCAATTCGGATAGTTTTTGCTGTGTATAGCCAAGGTCTCTTCGTTCTATACGAACTTTTTTTCCAATTTCTACTCTACTCGCCATAGTAATTCGGCCACAATATGTTAGCTATATAGCTAATATAATATATTTAGTATATGAAGTTATCTAATTAGCTAACAAATTAACGTAATATTATTCTGCTTTTTGATTACTTAGATCTAAAAATAAAGTATTACAGAGATTAAATCATAGGAAGGAGGCAAGATGAGCTAGCATTTTGCCTCCGCCAGACCGAAGTCAAAGTTGCATCATGAACTATACTCATCTTATTCAAGAAGAAAGATATAAGATTCAAAACTTTTGTAAGTCTTTAATAAATCGTAGAACTTCTAACTTCTGCTCATTACTTAAAGTATGACTAACTTGTATTATTTCTGCCAATAAATCGTTTTCTACATAAAAATATGCTGTTGGTAAATCTAAAATTTCTGCAATTTTGGAAGCCATTAAAAAATCAGGAACATGTTTTCCACGTTCATACTGATTCATACGCGCACTAGCAGAAGATTCATCAATTCCAGCCAAGATCCCCAAGCGCTCTTGTGAAAGTTTTTTTGCTTTTCGCGCTATACGAAGTCGTAAGGCAAAAACATTTAAATTATGTGTTGGCATTAAACATAAGCACCCACCTTAAAACTAAGATTTTCTTAGTTTCAACTTGAGTTATTACTAAGGATTCCTTAGTATTGTGAAATCAAGAAGTCGACATTACATTGCCCGATGGTAACTTTTGAACAAGCTTGCCAGATCTGCGTTGATCTCAAGAGCCTATTTTTGATCCTCTACCAATTGTTAAAGTTATGATTCTATATACAGTTCAACACTAAGGTCATCAACTCTCTTTTGCTTTAATTGTGCTTATCCATGTCAAAATATACTCTACCTTTTTACAGTGATTTTTTTCACATTTTACTGAATCATGAAATCATCGAATGGCGAGCGAATGACTTTATAAAGGCTATTTTTAATGATAGACAATTTATTGAACTCTCTGAAAAGCAAAGTATTTATAGAGGCTTAAATATACTAGTAAAATGCAATTTTCTTTTAACAGTGAGAGACAAGGATAACCGTAATATTTTTAGATACAGCGAATCTTCTTATTTAAAATCCTATCGAAATGTTGAGAAAGTAAAGAAAGTCAAAGAAGCATTAATTGAGGAACAAAAGAGTTTGGAAAATGCACTCGAAAGACGTAAAATCGAAAAAGTTTTCATTGAAAATATCATTACTAAAAACCCAGATCTACAAGGTTTTTTCGACAAATATGAGAATGTTATATCTAAAGAGTTAAAGGAATTAGAAAATAAGAATAGTTTTATAGTGAATATTTTCAACGATATTGAAAATGATCAACATGAATCATTCTAAAGAAGGAGAACTACAAGTTATATAATGCAGTAATTCACTGCCGCATAAACCCAACCAGAATTGGTTCGAATATATGCGAAGTCAGCAACCGACAAGTGATTTAGGATGATCTGCTCTAAAATTCCGTTTCACCAAGTCAGGTACACGTTTTTGTTCATCTCAGCTCTGGGTAGTATATTTATTCTTACCACACCAAACACCATGTAGACCTAGCTGTTGCATCAATCGGTAATCCTCCCATAAATAACCGAAGTTAAAAAATTGAGACTATAGCCTTAATTTTTATGTATTTTTTAATTTCAGACTTAGGCCAGTGCCTAGGTTTTTTCATTTCGTATAACGCCCATTATGTTAAATGGGTGGATTATTTTCATTAATGATCCCAAAAGCTTTTCTCCATGCCTGAGGGCTGGTGCCATATTTTTCACGAAAATTTTTTCTAAATGACACGGTATTATTAAAACCTGAAAGCTCGGTTATCTTTTCGATAGACAAGTTTGTCGTTTCTAAAAGTTCACAACTTAATCTGATTCTTTCAGTATTCAGCCAATCGACTAGGGTCATGCCTGTCGCTTTCTTAAAATGCCGTGTGAACGTCCTGCGTGTCATATGTGTCCGTTCAGCGAGGCTTTCAATATTATGTTGTAAAGCTAAATTCTTTCTTAAAAAATCAAGTAATACATTAATTTGTGCATCTTGGCTCGATTCTGCGACTGGCTGTTCAATAAACTGAGTTTGCCCACCTTCACGGTGAGGCGGGATCACCATTACTCTAGAGACTTTATTCGCAATTCGTGCATTATAGATTTCTCGTACCAAATATAGGCAGCAGTCTAATGCTGCACCTGTTCCAGCAGAGGTTACAATCCTTTGGTCTTCTACATACAGGGCATCAT
>NZ_JBICLH010000028.1:0-866 GCF_043105125.1 Acinetobacter sp. TYF_19 | reverse complement strand
ATTGCGAAGCAGGATCAAACCAAATGGCAATATTTCCGCGACTCATGAGTGCTCGGTTATATGCGGGCCTATTGGTTGTGCGGTAGATTTTGTGTGTAGGCTTCTTCATTTGAAAATTATATCGCTGAAAAACCCTTTACAGATAGGTTTGTGCAACAAAGCCCTTTGTTTCTATCATGATCAAAACATTCATGCTGTGCATCCTGCTCTCAGCCTGAACAGCGGATTCGATTTTGATAAAGGTACAGTCACTGTCTTTGTGCAGTGTGTGAATTGGAATAGTCCTTGTGTGAGGGCTGTTTCGAATAACTCTTTTATAGAAAGTGGGGATGATTATCTTTTTTTTTTGATCCCAAATGCTTTTCTCCATGCTAGTGGGCAGGTGCCATATTTTTCACGGAAATTCTTTCTAAATGACACAGTATTATTAAAACCTGAAAGCTCGGTTATCTTTTCGATAGACAAGTTTGTCGCTTCTAAAAGTTCACAACTTAATCTGATTCTTTCAGTATTCAGCCAATCGACTAAGGTCATACCTGTCGCTTTCTTAAAGTGCCGTGTGAACGTCCTGCGTGTCATATGTGTCCGTTCAGCGAGGCTTTCAATATTATGTTGTAAGGCTAAATTCTTTCTTAAAAAATCAAGTAATAGGTTAATTTGTGCATCTTGGCTCGATTCTGCGACTGGCTGTTCAATAAACTGAGTTTGCCCACCTTCACGGTGAGGCGGGATCACCATTACTCTAGCAACTTTATTCGCAATTCGTGCATTATAGATTTCACGTACCAAGTACAAGCAGCAGTCTAACGCTGCGCCTGTTCCAGCAGAGGTTACGATCCTTTGGTCTTCTACATACAGGGCGTCAT
>NZ_JBICLH010000027.1:0-429 GCF_043105125.1 Acinetobacter sp. TYF_19 | reverse complement strand
ATGTTGTTCATGATGGCCTTATAGCCTAATGCCATAGATAAGTGCGTTTTTCCTACTCCGCTAGCCCCGAGAAACACCACATTTTCTGCTCTAGCAATAAAGCTCAGATTGAACAGTTCAATCACCTGTGATTTAGGGGCCCCTAGGGCATAATTAAAATCATAGTCTTCCAGGGTTTTGACTTGAGGCAGGCCTGAGAGTTTCATCAGTACCTGCTGGCTGCGCTGTTGCCTGGCAGCATATTCATGCGTCAAGATCGCTTCAACAAAGTCGGCATAACTTCCATCCTGACCTAATGTTTGTTGTGCATGATGTGACCATTGTGATGCGATGGCAGGCAGATTGAGCTTTTGGCAAAGCTGCTCTATACGGTCGTATTGCAGATTCATCAGGAAACTCCCAGCAACTGGTCATATACCGATAAGGGAT
>NZ_JBICLH010000026.1:0-24366 GCF_043105125.1 Acinetobacter sp. TYF_19 | reverse complement strand
TTTCCAAAAATAAAAAGCCTGAAAAGATTTTGATTGGTTATAAAGCATATAGCGAGCTTATGAATGATCGAAAGTTTTTGCATGAAGTCGCTAGCTCTGCTATGGATCCGAATAAAAGAAAGTATCAAAAGATTAAGATCAAAGTGACGCAGGATGAGTATCAATTAGAAGTGAAGTGTTCAGATAAAAGTGAGTCGCTGTAAAGTATTTTAAAAAAACTGCAGGTATACCGCATTTTTTAATTGATGTATTTGAAATGCAGGTTTATACTACACTCGAAATTAAAGCGTTGTAGCTTTTCTTGTTTTATATCCCACGCTCCCATGCGTGGGATTTTTTTGCGCGATGATTTTTCCTAAAGAAGTCACTTGGATGTATAAAGCTGAAAAGAAGTTAAGCGTAAGCACAAATTAGAAACGGTCAGCTTGTGACTTTCTCTAGTCTCAATATTTAAGGTGTGAGTAAAGGTAAAGTCAGGTTGATTGGACTACTTAACCCAAAGTCAAAAGAAGAATTGGAATTGAGTGATATTTCCTGAGTGTCTTAGGCGTATAATATTTTTAAGGCAGTGTTAAAAAGTGTTCGCGTGTTCTCACTCTGAGGTGGCAGCATACCGTTGAATACAAGGCGATCAGCATGCTGCTATTTCAATAGATGAACTTCTCGATCTATAACTTAATGAATAAAAAGGCGGTCTCATGTTTAAGTCCACAACTGCACCTCAAGATGCACTGATATTGCAACTTGTACCGATTGTGACTCAAGCGTGCGAGATTTTACGAGCAGAGTATCAAGCTTATGTTGCAGGTGGTGATTTTACAGTTGAACGAAAATCCGATCATTCACCCGTCACGCAAGCGGACTATCGTGTCAATCAATTTATTACCGATGCTTTAAACAATACCTTTCCTCATTTGCCTGTTCTTTCTGAAGAAGGGCAGCATGCGCATAGACAGCAGTGGCAGTCTTTTTGGATGCTTGATCCTTTAGATGGCACCAAAGAATTTTTGCATCAACGTCCAGAATTCACTATTAATCTCAGTCTTATTGAGGGTGCGCATACAACTTTTGCTGTGCTGGCTATTCCTTGTGAACAGCAAATTTACTTCTGTCCACTACAAGGTCAGCCTTTAAAATACAATATTGAAAAAGACGTATGGTTTGAATATGTTCCAGTTGAAAACCGCAATACTGTTCAAGTTGGCTTAAGTCAAAGTAGTCAGAGCAAACCGCAGTACCAAGTGTATTTAGAGCAGTTGGAAAAACTTACACCTATTCAAGAGTATCGCGCAGGGAGTGCATATAAGTTCTGCATGGTGTTGGAAGACCGAGTCGATATTTACCCGCGCTTTCATCCAACGAGTGAGTGGGATACCAGTGCTGGACAGTGTTTATTGGAGCGGATCGGTGGTGGTTTGGTTGATTTTCAGGGACGACCTTTTGTATATAATCAAAGATTGAGTTTACTGAATGGCGGTTTTATTGCATATCGAAATAACGATATGAAAAAACTGGCATTACAAGCACTTGAACTAATGCCTTCGTCGGCTTGAGCTAAAAACTGAGCGTGCTATAGTGTTTTTTGAATTATTGAGTTGCTAGTGATTATGGCCTTAGAGTTACTCCCGCCTAGTATGTTGAAGGCAATCGATTTATTGCCAGATGCAAAAACGCCAGTGACGTTGTTTACACGTCATTCCATTCGTGAAGTTGTTACGGGTCAGGGGCTTGCAGGCTATGATTTACAGTTGACGCATCAAGGGCGAGATTTGGCGGAGGCGTGGGGTTCCTATCTGATTGATAATACGGATCGAGTGATACAACACTGTATTTCTAGCCCAATTCAACGTTGTATTGATACCGCTGCGCTAATGATTCAGGGGGCAGATGGACAAACCCTTGAGCCGAATACCCACCGCATTGAAATTATTGAACAAGGTTTATTGGTTGAGCCAGGCAGTTTTGTTTTGGATATTAAGCAAGCCGGCCCTTATTTTCAGCGTCAAGGCGCTCTAGGATTTATTAATAGCTTTGTTAATAATGCCTTACCCGGTATGAAGCATCCGATTCATGGCGTCGTAGATGTATTGGAACTCATATATAACACGCATCCGAACAACCCTTATGGTTTGAGCCTTGCGGTCAGTCATGACACGATTTTAGCTGCGATTTTGGCGGTTATTTCAGGGCGCACGATTGTGACCAAAGAAGACTGGCCGAAAATGATGGAAGGTCTTTTCGTATGGTTTGAGGGAGATGTGTTTTTGGAATCAAAATTGAAATGGATTTGGCGCGGAGAAATGAATGAACTGAATATTCATGAATTTCAAAATCTGTAAGTGATTTGTTTATTAATAAAAATCAGCTATAAATCTCGTTTCTTCATTTAGACGTTCGTTTGAACGAGAAAAAGAATATACGAGATTTATAGATCGATCATTCGTCGGCTTTATTAAATGCTATATCGCATCAATTTAAATTTTTGCTTTGAGTCGATTGGGAAAATCGAGCAAGTCGATACTTAGGCCTTCATCATTTAAAGGCCATAATGAGGTATTCACTGCTACGCTGTGCTGATGAATGCGATTGTATTTATCTGCAGCAATGAGCGTGGCAATCTCATGATTCGAAAGAGTATAAGCGTTGACAACATCGGCTGGATATTGAGTACGGTCATAAAACTCAGCTTCGCTTTCCCCTTGGTGTAGTGCAAAAATACGTTCAATTGCAGGCAAATAGACGCCATAGCCTAACCACGCATCAACGCCCTGAGAAGCCTGAATTTCTGCGGTTCCACGCATATTTGAGATGACTTTGGCGAGTATGTCTTTTTCACCTTTGGCATGAAAATACTCAATATATTGTTGTTCTGTCAGTTGGAATTTTTCAAGTGTTGGAAGAAATTTATTAATCATGCTATTCCCCAGTAGAACATTCTATGTGGTTTCATTATAAGAAAACAGAATACCATAATTTATTTATGGGATTTTAATTTTAATCATTTTGGATTTAAAAATTAAAATAAGTTACATGCTTACAAAGAAAATTAATTGAAATATATTTTTTTATTGATTGACAAATATTGGCACTATATTGGTGCGAATTTAAATGTATAACTCATCATTATTTTTCATAAATTCAAGCCCTGTCACAGAACTTTTATTTTTCGGGCATTAGTTTCAAGACCGATAAAAAATATGTCCTGAAGTGACAAATTATGTAAATTGAATATGTATAGAAAATAGTGTTAAATAATTAAGCTTTTGATTTATATAAATTATTAATGGTTTTTTAATTTTTATTTGTGACTATTTTGGGGGGGAAGATGTGAAAAGTGTGAATGAGTTCTTGTATTGCAAGCTAAGTCTTTGCGTTGTAACACTGATGTTAGCTGCGTGTGGTGGAGAAAGTGGAACCGAAAACTCTACAACGTCTGTAGTGAAAACCTATGCTGAACCTACACAGGATGTGGCTGATGGAAATACATTGGGTTATTTTGATTACGATGCAAGCTCCAATAGGCGTGTGATACGAAATGACTTAACTGGTAACTTCGAAGCAATGCTGCAATTTGGTCAGAGTCATGTGGTTGATCCAAATGGTAATGAAAGTAAAAAAATGCCGCGTCTGACGATGGAAAAAGAAGCGCTATTGTTAGTTACGCCAACTGATAGCATGGGGAAAATTGATGGTCTGAGTGCTGATATTTACATGAATAATCAGTTGCTCCGCACAGTTACATTTAACGATCCAACTCAGATTCCTCAGTCTGATCAAACCAATACCGATGAGCGTGCGCGTGTGCAATATAGTAAGCGTGCGTGGAGTGCTCAACTCAATTGGGATGAAATACGTCCAGGTTTGCGTATTCAGCTCAAAGATTCTCTTGGACGTCAGGGGCAAATTGCGGAAGATAAAATTGATTTTGCCTCTCCGGGAGAGTTGGTCTTAAATAATATTCGTATCGGCATGTTAACTGCTCCCCCTGTTTTCAATGGTCACTATATGCTGAATGATCCTGTTCGGGCAGGTTCAGATTACTTTCAAACGATTCCAGCTGCTGAAATGACCGTTGCAAAATATGATGATATTCAGTTAGATCGCGTCATGATTGCCGACGGGACGATTTACGATACGGCAAGTGCCAGCCAAGGCGGGGTTTATGAGGGTGACATGCGTGAAAACGTGGGTAAGTCGACATTTAGCGTAGGCATTAATCTAGCAAACTGGGGCATTACCAGTGCTTCGATGGCAAGTCAAAATCAACCACAATTAACCCAAACCGTAGTTGCACACCATAGCCGTGGAAAATATGCCAATGGCGAAAGTAATCATGGTTTAAGTGGTGGTAACGGCATGCTGACGTTGTATGATTCGGTTGGAAACGAGTTTAGTCATGAAATTGGACACCACTATGGACTGGGGCATTATCCTGGGCAGGAGGGTGATAACCAGTTCTGGACTTCACATCATGCGGATAGTGGTTGGGGTTACATTCCGTATCGCAATATGATGCGGGGTAATTTGATTTGGAATAATAAGGATTTATGGGCTAATTCTACAGGAATTGCAAATTTTTTAGCTTTATATCCACATAGCCGAGATGCAATGTCTGGCGGTTATGCATCAAGCTCAGTTTCACGTTATATCCACTATACGGGCTATAGCACTTATTTAAAAATTCAACCGCACTTTAACCGTTATGTGTGGGACAAGACTTCACCGACGGGTTATAAAAAATGGAATGAAGTCACACGGCAGATGGAAGTGGCTCAACCTACTATGCCAGATTCTGCTGCACCTGTTTGGTATCAACCAAAGCAAAACTATTTACGCCCACGTGTCTTTGGTGAGCCTGTAGTGACTATTTTGGGTGGCTATGACCCTGTTGCAAAGGTTGGGCTACTCTATCCTGCGGCACGTTCAAACTGGGGCAATGTTTATGATTTACCCGCTGCAAATACGGCGTTAAATCAGGATGCATGTTGGTTAAATGTACAGTATCCAAATACAGTGACCAATATTGCACTGGCTCCGACACGATTAGGTAGTAATGCCAATAAATTACATGTCAATTTAGCACTTGCAGATCACCCTCAAAAAGTTGATTTATATTGTAAGCAGGCCAATGCTGTTGCCAAATTATTATCGACTACAGTGATTCCCCAATATGCTACGGCTATTACGCCTGCAGTTAAGATTGGGAAAGCACAGGGTTATAAAGCCTTACGCGATGTAGAGTTGCCCCTACTTGAGCGAGAGCTACTGAATCAGGCGGCGAACAATCTTATTGTTTTGTCACCAAACGGTTTAATGCTTTATCAGGCTTATAAATCGTATAAAAATGAGATGAGTTTAGCTGCACAGCAGGTACTTGAGCGTTATGAAGAGCAAGAAACTAGATGGATGCGTTTAAATCGTTGGGTAAATGTTTATTATGATGATTTGGCCAAAGATGTACCTGCTGCGATTGATGCACTCAAGGCTTTTATCAAACAGCTGGGTTTACAACAAGATGACCCACTTGCACAAAGTACTTTGTTAAAAAACAACAAGAATTGCTTAAAAACAGAGCTGGCATCTAACCAAAAAATGGATGTTTACATTAGTGGTCCATCGGCTTGTACTGCTGATGATACGGAGCAGTGGGTTTATGACAGTTTAGGACGTATCCATAGTAAAGCGGCTATGGGACAATGTTTAACGGGTAATGGAGGAAGTGCTAAAGTCACTTTGACTGACTGTGTGGCGAATAATACAGCACAAGTGTGGTCAATGGATGCGACGACGTCTGCTATTAAACAATCAGGACAGTGCTTAGATCTAAACTCGGGTAATTTGGTAAATAACCGTCAGATTGCAATTCGATATGGCTGCTCTGGAAATAATAATCAAAGATGGACAATGCTGAACCAAAATACAAGCTTGATTTTAGCTGGGGCAACATCAAGAAATATTGGTATTTTAGTGAAAAACCTGAAAACTCAATCTTTGAATTAAACCACTGCTGATCTGGCAAATGATTTAACATGAAATGAAAATGAGCTCCCTAAAGGGGGCTTTTTTTGTAAGTAGATGTTCTCGTGGGTGTTATAGAGCGCTTGCTAGATTTTATTTGGGTTTTAAACCGTATTGTTAAGTATAGATGTACTGAAAAGGGTGTGCGCCTTGTGAAAGTTCAAAAAATAGATACAAAAAAAGCCCTTTAAAAAGGGCTTTTTTTTATGCATAAATTAGTTAGCTAAAGCTTTAACTTGTGCATTTAAACGGCCCTTATGACGAGCAGCTTTGTTCTTATGGATGATGCCTTTATCAGCCATACGGTCGATTACTGGTACAGCAGTTTTGTATGCTTCAGAAGCAACTGCGTAATCACCAGCAGCGATAGCAGCTACTGTACGTTTGATGTAAGTACGAACCATAGAACGTAAGCTTGCGTTGTGTTTGCGTGCTTTAACGTTTTGACGAGCACGTTTTTTAGCTTGAGCAGAGTTTGCCACTCGTGCACTCCTTGAAATAGATTGGTCTGGGCGGGCTGAAATTCAAACTGAAAACCACATCAGAAGAACAATCACCAGCCCGTAAACAAGTGGCATATTTTGATTAATATACGCAGTGAAGTCAAGTCTTGACATGCTTTGACTATATTTAAGATACATAAAAATTCTAAAGAAAAGGTAAGATTAGCCATCTGCATGGGAGTTTGTATAAAAATGACACAAAATATAGAACAAGCCATTGTGATTGGAGCAACGGGTTTGGTGGGCTTAAACCTGATTCAACAATTACAACAACTGCAAAGTTGTAGCAAAATATTGGCTGTGGTCAGAAAGCATAATGTGCAGCTCGATCAGTATGACAAAGTTCAGCAACTGGAGCTGGATGATTTTTTATTACTCAATCATGAGGATATTCAGGGCTACAGTCATGCTTTTAGTTGTTTGGGGACGACTTTAAAAAAAGCTGGTTCAAAAGAGCAGTTTTATGCCATCGACTATGTGGTGAATGCACATTTTGCTGAGTTGTTTGTTTTGACCAAAACCCATTATGTGTTGATCAGTGCCTTGGGTGCGCAAGCCAATTCAAAAATTTTCTATAATCGCGTCAAAGGTGAGCTTGAAGAGACCATTCGTGGACTCGATTTATATAAGGTCAGTATTATGCAGCCATCCTTACTGATCGGACAGCGTAATGAAGGTCGCATGTTGGAAGATATTTTCCAAAAGGCTTATACCAAACTATCGCATTTTATACCAAAGCATTTTAAATATAAGCCAGTGACAGCAGAACAAGTGGCTCATACTATGGTCGAGGCTGCCCAAACGCAGACCGAAAAATTTGAAATATATGATAATTTACGCATACAAAAGACAAAATGAGGGGAAGTGTAGTGACGACAGCATTTGTGACATGCGATTTATTGGATGATCATCCTGAACTTGATTTACAAGTGGTCAGCCCATCAATGGATGGTAAGTTCTTTAAGAGCTATGGTGCGCGTAAAACCTTTGGTGGTCAGGTGGTTACGGTTAAATGCTTTGAAGATAACTCTCGGGTGAAAGAGCTGTTAGCAACAGATGGTACGGGTAAAGTATTGGTTGTGGATGGTGGCGCTTCGATGCGCTGTGCCTTGATGGGAGACTTAATTGCAGAGTCAGCAGTCAAAAATCACTGGAATGGTGTGGTGATTTATGGCTGTGTCCGTGATGTAGATGCCATTGCTGAACTAGATTTAGGTGTGCATGCTTTAGCTGCTATTCCACAAAAAAGTAACCGTAAAGGTGTAGGGGAAGTTGATATCAGCTTGCATTTTGGTGGTGTCACCATTCAATCAGGTCATTATCTCTATGCGGATAATAACGGCATTGTCATTGCAAAAGAAAAACTGGTCGATGCATAAGCACCAACCAGACTCATAACAACATCAACAAAAGATATGGACGTGTAATATGGTGAAGCATCAAATTAAAGTGATTCAGGCTCTTTTTTCTGGGCTTGCGCAAGGTGGACGTGGTGTAACAGGAACGCCGCATCCTAAACAACCTGAGCAACCTTTAAAGCTCTATGAGTTTGAAGGCTCGCCATATTGTCGTCGTGTGCGTGAAGTATTGACTTTGTTGAACTTGGATTATGAAGTGTATCCATGTCCTAAGGGTGGAACTAAATATCGCCCTTTGGTGAAACAGTTGGGTGGGAAAACCCAATTTCCTTTTTTACTTGATGAAAATACAGACACCAAGCTGTACGAATCTGAAGATATTATTCACTACTTATTTGAACAGTATGGCCGCAGTGGTAAAACACCGAAAAAGTATGCACATTATCCCAAAACACCTTATGTTGCTTATGTTGGGACATTGGTAAATGGAGCGAGTGGAGTGTGGATCAATAAGAACATTAAAGATCGCGTAGCGCCAGAACAGCTGTTACAACTTTGGGGATTTGAAGCCAGTCCTTATACTCGGATTGTCCGTGGTTTACTGACCGAGTTGGAGCTCCCTTTTAAGTTTCATAATGTGCCTAAAGAACGTTGGCAAGATTAAGGCCCAGCAGTACTGCGTTTGAAGCCGGGCAAGTATGTACCTTTGGCAGGTGGAAAGCGTGAGCAAGTTATGCAGGTGATGGGGCGTGATATTCAAGTGCCATATTTGGTTGATCCGAACACTGAAACGGCTTTGTTTGAGTCGGCGGATATTGTTGCTTATCTCAAGCAGACCTATGCAGCATAAGAAAAAGGCATCTCTTAGAGATGCCTTTTTTAATTCCTAAACATTGGTGTTTTATCGGGTTGATCTGTTTTTTGTCATTACAATGGAATGATGAATTGTATTTATCTTCAGCTATTATAAAAATATTCATCATTTGGCTGATAATACGACATGCATTTAAATATTCGTGGCATTGAGGAAACGCGTAATTTCTTGGGAAAATTTGCGCGGTTCACTCAATAAAGGCGTATGCCCAGATTTTTTAAAGATCACCGTTTTGGCATGCGGTACGCTTGAGGCAATCAGCTTTTGTCCTTGGGCAGGATAAAGTTTTGAGTCTTCACCAATAAAAAATGTAGCCGGTCGGTCAAGCTGACGGAGGGCACTGCGATAATCTTCTTGATGATCAAGATAATTTTGAATATACCAAGCCATATAGTCTAATCGCTGGATTGGGAGCATGAATTTTTGCAAGTATGGCTGGTGAAATGCTTTTTGAAATAAAGCCGCAGTTCGAGAGGGTTTGGCTTGTAGTTGAATAAAAGCCAACCATTGCTTAACCAGTTCTGTACGCATAGACGCTGTTAAGTCTGAGACCAAACGGTACTGTGCATTTTGGGCCAATAGGTCTGCAATGTTTTGTAGGATGACTTTGAAGTCAGCATGCTTTTCAGCAAATAAACCATGTGGCCAGTCTGCGTCGACGCTAATTTTGGGGGTTTGGTCAATGTGTAAATAGCTACTGATATGGTCTTGAAAGCGACCATATTGCATACCATGCATGGCTGTCGTGGCGCCCATAGAGTAGGCAATCACATGGAATGCTGTATCAGCATATTGATTTATAAAGCAGTTTAAATCTTGCCAGTGGCTGGAAATTGCATCCAGTGTGGGAATTTTGCACTGTGCTGAACCACCAAAACCCCGCCAGTCAGGAATGTAAAAGCGGTACTTTTTACGGTGTTGATATAAAAAAGGCAGCCATTGCCAACTTTGCATCCCTAAGCCAGATAAAACCAGTACAGGTGTGCCTTGTCCAAATTCTCGAACATAGAGTTTTTCGCCATCTGGCATCAGGTAATGTGGCATGGTCAATCCTTTGCGTGGCTTATTATTTTTCGAAGTTTTTAAGCGCTGGAATCATGGTCTCTAGCCACTCAATCCAACCACATTCTAAATTAATTCCAAGTTGTAAAATCATTTTATGGATGTATAAGGTACGATCATTTTCTTCAGCATGACCAAAGTCTTTGGCAAAAATGCTTTGGTAAATTTGTAATTTTTCTTTGTGTAGGGTGAGATGTCGTTCCAGTTCAGGCAAAACCGTGTTGCCGCCAAGTTGAGCTTCAACACGCAGTCTCACCATCAGTTCTTCACGGAGCTGGGCAGGTGGGCTTTGTTTTACCAGCCAGTCGGCAAGTTCTGTACGTCCGAGCTGTTCTGCTTGATAGGTTTTTTTACGCGAGGTAGCACCATCATCTTCTACTGTTGAAATCCAGCCTTTGCTCTGCATAGCGCTGAGTTCTCTATATATCTGTTGATGTGTTGCATTCCAAAAGAAGCCCATTGAACGGTCAAAACGACGCGCTAACTCAATACCTGTGCTTGGTTTTTCAATCAAACTGGTCAATAAAACATGAGCTAATGACATTTCGGTAATATTTCGCAAATAAAATGGACGTAGAGTCATTATGCAACATGTTGCATAAAAAACAAATCTCGATTATAAAGATAAACATTATGCAACTTGTTGCATTAAATAATTTGATCTAACTTTGTATTTAAAATACCAGCCAGCGAAAGCACGCCAAGGAGTACACATGTCTAATTATCCGCATTTACTTGCGCCTTTAGATTTAGGCTTTACCACATTAAAAAACCGCGTATTAATGGGATCTATGCACGTTGGACTTGAAGAAGTTGAAGGTGGTTATGATCGCATGGCGGCATTTTATGCAGAGCGTGCCGCTGGCGGTGTAGGGCTAATCGTAACAGGTGGTATTTCACCGAATGATCATGGTGTGACTTTTCACGGTGGTTCTAAGTTAGATACTTTAGAAGAAGCGGAAAAGCATAAAGTCATCACACAAGCCGTACATGATGCGGGTGGTAAAATTGCATTACAGATTTTACATACAGGTCGTTATTCTTATCAGGCTGAAAACGTCGCACCTTCTGCGATTCAAGCACCGATTAACCCAGTAAAACCTCATGCTTTGACTTCTGCTGAAGTGAATCAGACTATTGCGGACTTTGTGAATTGTGCGAAATTGTCACAAGTTGCTGGCTATGATGGTGTTGAAATCATGGGTTCAGAAGGCTACTTAATCAATGAGTTCATTGCCGCACGTACCAATCATCGTGATGATGAATGGGGCGGAAGCTATGAAAATCGTATTCGTTTTCCGATTGAAATCGTAAAACGCACTCGTGCAGAAGTGGGTGAAAACTTTATTATTATTTATCGTCTTTCAATGTTGGATTTGGTTGAAGGTGGTTCGACTTTAGAAGAAGTGATTCAGCTTGCCAAAGAAATTGAAAAGGCGGGTGCAACCATTATCAACACAGGTATTGGTTGGCATGAAGCACGTATTCCAACGATTGCAACCAAAGTGCCGCGTGCGGCATTTACATGGGTGACCAAGAAGCTAAAAGGTTCGGTTCAGATTCCTTTAGTGACGTCTAACCGTATTAATACACCAGAAATGGCTGAACATGTTTTGGCTCAGGGTGATGCAGATATGGTGTCTATGGCACGCCCAATGCTTGCAGATGCTGAGTTTGTACTCAAAGCAGAACAAGGCCGTAGTGATGAAATCAATACTTGTATTGGTTGTAACCAAGCCTGTTTAGATCAAATTTTCTCCATGCAAATTGCGACGTGTTTAGTCAACCCGCGTGCATGCTATGAAACTGAACTGATTTTTAAAGAAAGTGCGGCTAAGAAAAATATTGCGGTGATTGGTGCTGGGCCTGCAGGTTTGAGTTTTGCGACTTATGCTGCTGACCGTGGGCATCAAGTGACTGTTTTTGATGCAGCCAGTCAGATTGGTGGTCAGTTTAATATTGCGAAGACTATTCCTGGTAAAGAAGAGTTTTACGAAACACTGCGTTATTTCAAACGTAAAATTGAATTACAACCCAATATCAAATTGGTGCTGAATCATACCGCAACTTATGAGGAACTGAGCGCTGAGAACTATGATGACATCGTGGTTGCAACAGGTGTGACTCCACGTGAGCTGACTATAGAAGGGATTGATCACCCGAAAGTGTTGAGCTATATCGAAGTTCTACGTGAGCGTAAGCCCGTCGGTAAAAAAGTCGCGATTATTGGTGCGGGTGGTATTGGTTTCGATACGGCAGAATACTTAAACCATGAAGGTGAAAGCGGTAGTTTAAACCCACAAAAATTCTATGATGAGTGGGGAATCGACACCAGCTATGCGCATGTTGGTGGCTTAAAACAACCAGTCTTGGAGCAGTCAGATCGTGAAATTTACCTTCTACAGCGTAAAGCGAAGGCAGTCGGTGCAAGCTTAGGTAAAACCACGGGTTGGATTCACCGAACAGGGCTAAAACATCGCGATGTAAAAATGATTGCAGGTGCAAGCTACGACAAAATTGATGATCAAGGTCTCCATATTACAGTGAATGATCAGCCAACGGTTTTAGAGGTAGATCACGTGATTATCTGTGCAGGACAAGAGTCTTATACTGCAATGTATGATCAGTTAAAAGCCGATGGTAAAAATGTGCATTTGATTGGTGGTGCGAAAGAAGCAGGTGAGTTGGATGCGAAGCGTGCGATTCGTCAAGGTGCGGAATTGGCTGCGACCATTTAATCGATAACAATCATTTATCCGATTAAATTTTGTAATAAATCTCCCTCTCCTATACGGAGAGGGTTTGGGAGAGGTATTTTCTAAAATATTATCCTTTTCCCTCGTGTTGCCTTTTCCATGAAACGTGTGTGGTGTAAGAGAAGGTACCTTTATTGAAGATTTGAGTGGATTCACTTTCATAAGGACATAAGAATGAGTTTAGCAACAACAAAACAAGCATTGGTACGCTGGCATGATATGGTCACGACTCGTGATATGAGCATCTTAAATGAGCTTTTAGCAGAAGATGTCGTGTTCCGTTCACCGGTGGCATTTAACCCTTATCCGGGTAAGCAAGTGGTTTTTTTTATTTTAACTAATGTGATTCAGGTTTTTGAAAACTTTACTTACCACCGTGAATTTTTTACAGAAGATGGTTTTAGTGTCGTCCTTGAGTTTTCTGCCAATGTCGGCGAAAAAAAGCTCAAAGGGATTGACATGATTCGTTTTAATGAGCAAGGTCAAATTGTAGATTTTGAAGTGATGATCCGTCCTAAATCGGGGCTAGAGGCCTTAGCTGTACAAATGGGACAGCGAATGGCAGCTTTTGCACCTCAAGCTGGATGATAAACGTGTGACTTGTTATTTATAGTTAGGCATGAAAATTGATGCATCACCAAGAAAGATAGGAAAAAGAAGTTACTGATATGAATGCTGTGTTCAGTTTGCTAAACCAATTAAGCCAAACGGCGTGGGATCGAGTGACTGGTGCGGAACAACCGAAGCTCTATGTTAACCCGCAAGGGCAAATTCAAAAGACTGTTGGGGCGCTTACACAGCTTCAGGAAAAGTACAGACCAACACCGTGGTTATCCAACACGCATGCCCATCTTTTATATTTTGATGTGATTCAAAAGCGTCGGATTCAATTGGAATACGATCATTTTGATCAATTAGACATGCAAGACGGTGGGGTCACTGGCATTATGTGGTTCGGTTATGACTTGCCTGAAGTGACGCCAACGGTTGTGGTTATGCATACGATTACGGGCTCTCCTGAAAGTATGCGTGAGGTGGTGCGTGACTTAAATCGCTATACGGGTTGGCGCATTGCACTGTGCTTACGCCGTGGACATGCAGACCTTCCAATGCCTGTACCCAAAATGAATCTTTTTGGTTCAACCGATGATTTACGTGAGCAAATTGCCTTTATTCAAATTACATTTCCAAGTTCAACGTTGTATGCGGTTGGCTCTTCTGCGGGAACGGGGCTTTTGGTGCGTTACTTAGGCGAAGAAGGGAGTCAAACCCCTTTTAAAGCGGCTTTTGCGCTGTGTCCGGGTTATAACACTGAGTTGGGTTTTGTAAATGTGCATCCCTTTTACAGTAAAGTCATGACCAAGAAACTGTTTAAGAAATTTATTTTTCCCTACCAGCAAACGTGGCAACAAACAGCGTCTGTGTCGCAAGTCTTAATGACCAAAACCTTGGCTGAGTTTGAGTCGAGTTATTATGAAATGGCGGGTTATGTGGACTATGACAGTTATAACCAAGCCACAAACCCAATCTATGTATTTGAAAATGTCACCATTCCATTGCTGATTTTAAATGCAGAGGATGATCCCGTTTGTCACATTAAAAATTTTGAACCGTATAAAGACATGATCCGTCAAATGCCGAATATTGCCGTAGTGACCACCAAAAAAGGTAGTCATTGTGGCTTCTATGAAGGGGCGCTCAATACCGAGTCTTGGGCAACCAAGCTGATTGCGGACTTTTTGAAACTGGAACAACAAAAACACTAAGTATAAAAAAGACCTACAGCAGTGTAGGTCTTTTTTGATTGGTTCAGCAGTGTAAAGGCTTAAACGGCTTCACAGGCTTTCTTGCTAAGACCGAACTTCATTTGCAGTAAGACCAAGATCAAGGCCATAAAGCTGAGTGCGGCACCTGCATATGAAACTGCTGCATAGCTGAGTTGCATACTCAGTACCGTTGCACCTGCAAAGGCACCTAAGGCATTGCCTAAGTTAAACGCGCCAATGTTAACCGAAGAGGCGAACCCAGGCGCATCTGCTGCGACTGACATGACGCGCATTTGTAGTGGCGGTACTACCGCAAATGCTGCCGCACCCCAAATCACCAAGCCAATCGCTGCACCAATAGTTGTTTGCGCTAATACTGGGAAAACAAGCATCATCACCATTAAAAGTACAAGGAAGCCTATCAGGGTTTTCTCTAGGGATAGATCGGCAAACTTTCCACCCAAATGATTACCAATGGAGAAACCGATCCCGATTAAAACCAACATCAAGGTGATGGTTTGCGGTGATGCCTGCATAAATACATGTAGGCTCGGAGCAATGTAGGTATATAACGCAAACATTGCGCCCGCGCTCATGACCGTGGTTAATAAAGCAAGGACGACAGGCGCACGTGTTAAAACACGTAATTCTTCTGCTACATTCGGTTTAACCACATCGTGATCTTGCGGGAGTGCTTTCCATAGTGCCAATATGGTCATAATGCCTAAGATTGAAATCGCAGCAAAAGCCATGCGCCAACTGGTATTTTGACTGAGCCACGTTGCAAGTGGCACACCGCCAATATTGGCAATGGTGAGACCCATAAACATCATGGCGACCGCACTGGCTTGTTTATCTTTAGGCACAACACTGGCTGCCACCACCGAACCTAAGCCAAAGAATGCACCATGGTTTAAACTGGTAATTAAACGTGCACCCATTAAGCTCATATAATCAGGTGCAACGGTTGCCAACACATTCCCAATCGTGAAAATAGCCATCAATAGGATTAAAGCTGTTTTCTTAGGAAAGCGTGCCAGCCATAAGGTCATGAGCGGAGCTCCAATCATGACGCCTACTGCATAGGCACTAATCAGCAGTCCGGCTTGTGGAATTGAAACGGACAAATCATTGGCAATTTCAGGTAAAAAGCCCATGGGTGAAAACTCGGTGGTTCCAATGGCAAAAGCACCTACCGCAAGCGCCAAAAGTGGAAAATTAATTTTCATAGCGATGCTCAATCCCAAATCGGTGCTAATCCCTCAGGATTAACATCGCGTTGATTTCTGTCTAATTGCGTAATTGCCATCATTTCTTCAGTCGACAGTTGAATCTCTTGGGCCTTTAAGTTGGACATCAAGTGTTCACGTTTGGTTGATGACGGTATGACTGCAAAACCACGTTGTAATGCCCAAGCCAAACTAATTTGTGCCGTCGATACCTGATGCTGCTGCGCGATGTGCATTAAAACAGGATCATTCAAAACCTTACCGTAAGCCAGTGTCATATATGAAGTGACATCAATGTTTTGCGCTTGGAGGAAATCAACCAGTTGATGGTTTTGTAAGTAAGGACTGAGTTCAATTTGGTTGGTTGCGATGTTTTCTAGCCCAATACTCTCAATCGCCTGTTGAGTCAGCTCAATATTAAAGTTAGAAATACCAATGTGTTCGGTCAAACCTTGTTGTTTCGCTTGCAATAAGTTCTGCATGAGTTCTGTAATGCTCACACCTGTACTTGGGGCAGGCCAGTGGATCAAGGTTAGATTCACTGCATCGGTTTTTAGTTTATGCAAACTTTCTTTTAAGCTTGGAATCAATTTTTCTGCTGAATAATTTTCCGTCCAGATTTTTGTGGTGAGAAACAGATCTTGACGATTGATACCACTGAGTTCAATGGCTTGACCAACTTCGGCTTCATTACCATAGATTTGAGCAGTATCGACCGCACGATAACCGACTTCTAGTGCAGTTTTCACAGACTCAATGACAGTGTCACCTGTTAAACGGAAAGTGCCTAGGCCGAATTGAGGAACGATATTCATTTTTTGCTTGATAACTTGTTTCATGGAATGAGGCTATTTTGTAGAAAAAAGACTTGCTTAAAAACTGGGTAATTTGCAAAATATTATTGACTATTAATCAATAATTACACATGAAATCAACCATAGAAGAATTAACGGCTTTTGTGAGCATTGTTGATAGTGGCTCTATCGTCAAAGCTGCGCAGCAGTTGGGTCAAACCACATCGGGTGTCAGCCGTGCCTTGCAACGTTTAGAGTCAAAGTTGAATGTGACGTTGCTGGAACGAACGACACGGAAGCTCAAGCTGACCTATGAAGGACAGCAGTTTTTGGCAAAGGCGCGTAAAATTTTACTTGATCTGACCGAAGCTGAAGAAAGTCTGCAAAATAATGATGCTGAGTCATCTGGTTTAATTCGGATTGATTCAGCAACGCCTTTTGTGCTGCATGTGATAGTGCCGCTGATTGAAGAGTTTATGCAGCGCTATCCAAAAATTGATATAGAAATTACCAATCACGATCAGGTTATAGACTTACTTGAACATAAAACCGATGTCGCGATTCGGTTTGGTGAGTTGGCGGATTCAAGCTTACATGCCAAGCTGCTTTGCAAAAGTCGTTTATATATTGTGGCAAGTCCGATTTATGCACAAAAACATGGTCTACCTAAAAATGCAGCAGAATTAAGCTCACATACTTTGCTTGGTTTTAGTCAGCCTGCACATTTAAATACTTGGCCTATTCAGTTGGAGGATGAACCTTTAACTATTCAGGCCAAAATTAAATGCTCAAATGGTGAAACGGTTCGTCAGTTGGCATTGCAAGGGGCAGGGATTGCGTGTTTGTCACGTTTTATGGTCGAGCAAGATATTCAAGATGGGCGGTTTATTGCTTTGTTGGAAGACCAAATTCAGATCAAAGAGCAGAAAATACATGCAGTCTACTATCAACAGAACTATGTGCCAAAGCGTATTCGTTTATTTATTGATTTTCTTGTAGAAAAATTAAAAGACTACTTATAAATCAGCAATAAAAAACCCGATATCAATCGGGTTTTTTTAATCATCTAAATAGTGATAATTAGTTTTCTAAAGCTGGTGTCGCTGCTGCAATGGCTGCTGCAACGGCATCGTCTTCAGTTTGTGCATTTGGGTTTGTATTACTTGGACGTGCTTGCGTTGGTTTTTCTTCAGCTTTTGGTGCTTCTGCTTTAGGTGCAGGCTGAGCTGCTGGAGCAGGTGCTGGCGTTTCACGACGGATCTCGGTAGTTGTATTCGGTGTTTCTTCGCGAATCACTTCAACTTGCGCTGGAATCTCCGGCTCAGACGCTGCTAAAGGTTGCAGTTCAACAGTTTGTTGTTGCTCTGTAGTGACGACTTCAACTTGTTCTTGTTCATCTTCTTTAGGCGCTTCTTTCTTTACACATGCTGTTAATAGTAAGCCTGCTGCAATGGCACCACAAATTAAAAGTTTTTTATTCATAATTACATAAAATCGAGTGTTTGAAGGATCGTGCCATTATAACAGCAAAATGCAAGATGAAAATCCTATGAACTTAGCTTAATTTTATCTGCTAAATGCTGATAGAATATCCAATTGTTTATTGTTCTATGAATTGATGCGGATTGACTTTGCTTTATTGGTGCAAGGTAAAGTAAAATTGCGCAACATTGCAGGCCGAATTAGGCTCGATTGTACGAGAAACCCAATGACCCATTTTATTTTCGTGACTGGTGGTGTAGTTTCATCACTAGGTAAAGGTATTTCAGCTGCTTCAGTTGCTGCGCTTTTAGAAGCCCGTGGATTAAAAGTAACCATGGTAAAAATGGATCCATACATTAATGTCGATCCAGGGACTATGAGCCCGTTCCAACATGGTGAAGTTTTTGTCACAGAGGATGGTGCAGAAACCGATTTAGACTTGGGTTATTACGAACGTTTCTTGCGTCGTGCGAAAATGACCAAGTTAAATAACTTTACTTCTGGTCGCGTATACCAAGACGTTTTAAATAAAGAACGCCGTGGTGACTACCTTGGTGGAACTGTTCAAGTTATTCCACATATTACAGACAACATCAAAGAACGTGTACTTCGCGCAGGCGAAGGTTATGACGTTGCGATTGTTGAAATTGGCGGTACAGTAGGTGACATCGAATCTCTCCCATTCATGGAATCTGTACGTCAACTTATGGTTGAACTAGGTCATAAGCGCACTATGCTTATGCATTTAACTCTACTTCCATATATCAAATCTGCAGCAGAGTTGAAAACTAAACCAACTCAGCACTCGGTAAAAGAATTGTTATCGATTGGTATTCAGCCTGACATTTTAATTTGTCGTACTGAATATGATGTTGATGCAGACACGACCCGTAAAATTGCCTTGTTCACAAACGTTGAAGCACGTGCAGTTGTGGTGTGTAAAGATGCGCGCAGCATTTACCAAATTCCGCGTACATTCTATGAGCAAAATGTTGACGACTTAATCTGTGAACGTTTTGGTTTCAATGACTTGCCTGAAGCTGATTTAACAGATTGGGACAATGTTGTAGAAGCACTACTAAACCCTGAATACACGGTTCGTGTTGCAATGGTTGGTAAGTATGTTGAACTTCCAGATGCGTATAAGTCTGTGAATGAAGCGCTTTTACATGCGGGCATTCAAAATCGCGTTAAAGTTCAAATTGACTATGTCAATGCTGAAGAACTTGAAAGCCAAGATGTCAATGAAGTATTGAAAGATATGGATGCAATCTTGGTACCGGGTGGTTTTGGTGAACGTGGTACTGAAGGGAAAATGCAAGCGATTAAATTCGCACGTGAAAACGGTGTTCCATTCTTGGGTATCTGTTTAGGTATGCAGTTGGCTGTGATCGAATATGCACGTAATGTCGTGGGTATTAGTGATGCGAGTTCGACTGAATTCAACCGTTCGACTAAGTCTCCATTGATTGGTCTAATCACTGAATGGTTAGATGAACGTGGTGAAGTTCAACAGCGTAATGTTGACTCTGATCTTGGTGGTACGATGCGTCTTGGTGCTCAAAAATCAGAATTGGTTGAAGGCACTAAAACACGTGAAGTGTATGGTTCAGCAGATATTATTGAACGTCACCGTCACCGCTATGAGATGAATAACCGTTTTATTCCAGCGCTTGAAGAAGCTGGTATGAAAATTTCGGGCTATTCACCTGTACAGCACTTAGTAGAAACAGTTGAAATTCCTCAACATCCTTGGTTTATTGCTGTACAATTCCACCCGGAATTTACAAGTTCACCACGTGATGGACACCCATTATTTGCTAGTTTTATTGATGCTGCGAAAGCACAGTACAAAAAAGCGAAGTAATTTGGGTTAAGCAATAAACTAGGAAGTTTAAATGTCACAATTAAAACCACAAGAAATTGTACGTTTAGGCGATATACAAATGGCAAACCACTTGCCATTTGTACTATTCGGCGGCATGAACGTACTTGAGTCTAAAGATTTGGCTTTTGAAATTGCAGGGACTTATGTCGACATCTGCAAGCGTCTGGAGATTCCTTACGTATTTAAAGCCAGTTTTGATAAAGCCAACCGTTCAAGCTTGAACTCGTTTCGAGGGCCAGGCCTAGAAAAAGGGATTGAGTGGTTAGCTGACATTAAAAAACATTTTAATGTACCCATTATTACTGATGTACATGAACCTTACCAAGCTGCACCTGTAGCGGAAGTTGCGGATATTATTCAACTTCCTGCTTTTCTAAGTCGTCAGACGGATTTGGTTGAAGCGATGGCCAAAACTGATGCCATCATTAACATCAAAAAAGCACAATTCCTTGCACCACATGAAATGCGCCATATTTTGCATAAGTGTTTAGAGGCCGGGAATGACAAGCTCATTATTTGTGAACGAGGTTCGGCATTTGGTTACAACAATTTGGTTGTAGACATGTTGGGCTTTGACATCATGAAGGAAATGAATGTCCCTGTGTTCTTTGATGTGACCCATGCGCTTCAAACTCCGGGTGGTCGTGCGGATTCTGCGGGCGGTCGTCGTGCGCAAATCACGACACTTGCTCGCGCGGGAATGGCAACAGGTCTAGCAGGTTTATTCTTAGAAGCGCATCCAGACCCAGAAAAAGCCAAGTGTGATGGACCATGCGCGTTGCGTATGTCTCAACTTGAGCCTTTCTTGGCGCAGCTAAAAGAATTGGACACCTTGGTTAAAGGTTTCAAAAAGCTAGATACACACTAAATTATAAACTCATTGATGCCATCTAAAGCATCTCGTTATTAATCAACTGAGGAATTGTTCATGAGCCAAATCGTTGACATCCGTGCACGTGAAATTTTGGACTCTCGTGGTAACCCAACCATCGAAGCAGACGTAATCTTAGCATCTGGCGTAGTTGGCCGTGCATGTGCACCATCTGGTGCTTCAACTGGTTCTCGTGAAGCTTTAGAACTTCGTGATGGCGACAAAGCACGCTATTTGGGTAAGGGTGTTAAAAATGCGGTTAATAACGTAAACACGATTATCCGTGATGCTCTAGTGGGTAAATCAGTGTTTGAACAAAAAGACATCGATAACACCATGATTGCGCTTGATGGTACTGAAAACAAAGAAAAATTGGGTGCGAATGCAACTTTAGCTGTATCACTAGCTGCTGCACGTGCTGCTGCTGATGAAAAGAAAATTCCTCTTTTCCAATACATTGCAGACTTACGTGGTCAAACTATTTTGACTATGCCTGTACCAATGATGAACATCATCAATGGTGGTTCGCATGCAGACAACAATGTGGATATTCAAGAGTTCATGATCGAGCCTGTAGGCTTCACGTCATTCTCTGAAGCATTACGTGCAGGCGCTGAAATCTTCCATTCTCTAAAATCAGTTTTAAACAAAAAAGGTTTAAATACTGCTGTTGGTGATGAAGGTGGTTTTGCGCCGAACTTACGTTCAAACGAAGAAGCAATTACGGTTATTCTTGAAGCGATTGGTCAAACTGGCTACAAAGCGGGTTCTGATATTATGCTTGCTCTTGACTGTGCATCTTCAGAATTCTACAAAAATGGTCAATACATTCTTGCTGGTGAAGGTAATAAAGCATTTACAAGCAACCAGTTCTCTGACTATTTAGCTGGCCTTGTAAACCAATATCCAATTATCTCAATTGAAGATGGTTTAGATGAGTCAGATTGGGAAGGTTGGTCTTACTTGACATCTATCCTTGGCGACAAAATCCAGTTGGTGGGTGATGACTTGTTTGTTACAAACCCGAAAATCCTTCAACGTGGTATTAATGAGAAAGTGGGTAACTCTATCTTAATCAAGTACAACCAAATTGGTACGTTGAGTGAAACTCTAGATGCAATCTATCTTGCGAAAGAAAATGGTTACTCTACAGTGATTTCACACCGTTCTGGCGAAACTGAAGATTCTACGATTGCAGATCTTGCGGTAGGTACTGCTGCTGGTCAAATCAAGACAGGTTCACTTTGCCGTTCTGACCGCGTGGCGAAATACAACCAATTGCTTCGTATTGAAGAATTGACAAATGCTGCTTACCGAGGTAAAGCTGAGTTTAAAGGTTTAAACTAAGCGACTGATGTCAATGTTCAATGTATTCGACTCGTTGATGAGTAAAGTACTACTAGGCCTTGCGATCATTTTGATCGCAGGGTTTCAGTATTTATACTGGTTTGGTGAGGGTGGTTATCAAGACCATTTACAACTCACACAAAAAATCCAACAACAAACTGAAATTAATAACGACTTAAAAGAGCGTAATCGTGTCTTGGCAGCAGAAGTGTATGATTTGAAAAATGGTATTGAAGCCATTGAAGAGCATGCGCGCTTGGACTTGGGTTTAATCAAACCCCGAGAAACGTTTATTCAAATGAGTACCATCAGTACTCAATATAAGCCTGTTTATATTGATCCTAACGCCCAAATTGATTTGCGAACCAATGAAGACGATGAGCCTGAAACCCCTCCAGCTACTCCATAAATTGTGGGCTATTATTCCTGCTGCTGGCTCGGGTAGTCGCTTTTCTAAAACTGAACTAAAACAATATCAAATGATTGGACAAAAGACCGTACTTGAACATACGGTTTTATGTCTTAATCAATTGCCCTTGCAGGGCTATGTTTTGGCGATTGGTTCAGATGATGATGTTGCTCAAAGTTTGCCTTTTACTCACATAGAAAAAGCACATTTCTGTGAAGGTGGTGCTGAGCGTGTAGACTCAGTGCTCAATGCGCTCAATTATCTTTCCACAATCGCTGATGCTGACGACTGGGTCTTTGTCCATGATGCAGCTCGTCCATGTGTCACGCAGGATTGTTTGGTGAGACTGGTTGATACTGCTATTCAGTCCAATACAGGGGCGATTTTAGCTATTCCTGTTAGAGATACTTTAAAGCGTGTAGCCTCAGCGCAAGATATTCAAGAAACCGTTGATCGTTCACATCTTTGGCAGGCACAAACCCCGCAGATTGCTAAACTGGGGGTACTGAAAAAAGCAATTGAACATGCACTAGAGGCACAAGCCTTAATTACAGATGAAGCTAGTGCTTTAGAGTTTGTTGGTGAAAAGGTTCAAGTCGTACAAGGGCGCTCCGATAATATTAAAATTACCTATCCAGATGACCTTGAGCTTGCGCGCCTGATTTTGGCGGCACAATAAAAATTATTTGGATTTATTGGGTTAAAACTACAGAAATATGGGTTTGAATGATGTTATCTAAAACACTTTGAACTTATAATTTGCCCTGTCTTTAGCTCATTCAATTTACGCAAATGATACCATCACAGCAGTATCGTTTTTTACGTCAGTCTTTACGTGACGGTAGAAGCATTAAACATGACTCATCTCGCTGGGCTAAATTGCATTTAGATCCATGGCTTTTATGCTTTCTGATTTTAAACGCCGTGTTGGGATTGTTGGTTATTTATAGTGCTTCAGCGCAAGATATGGGCATGGTGTTTCGCCAAGCCACAAGTTTTGCTGTGGGCTTCATTGTGATGATTATCTGTGCACAAATTCCACCCAAAGTCTATCAGGCCATTAGTCCTTATTTTTTCATCTTTGCTGTGATTTTAATGGTATTGGTCTTGGTGGTGGGCGAAACCCGCATGGGAGCTAGACGTTGGATTAGTCTACCCGGTATTGGTAGTATGCAGCCTTCTGAGTTTATGAAGTTTGCCATGCCTTTGATGATGGCGTGGTACTTTGCAGGCCGCGCATTCCCGCCGAAGTTTATGCATATTGTGATTTCATTGGGCATTATGATGCTGCCGTTTTTATTGGCAGCTTTACAGCCCGACTTAAACCTAGGTCTCTTAATCCCTGGTGTCTGCGTCATTTTCCTGAGCGGTATCTCTTGGCGGCTCATAGCTTTGGCCTGTGGTGTATTGGCTGTTGTCGCTCCCTTACTTTGGATGTTCTTTTTGCAAGAGTACCAAAAAAAGCGAGTGCTCACTTTATTTGATCCAGAGTCAGATGCATTAGGCGCGGGTTGGAATATTATCCAATCCAAAATCGCTATTGGTTCTGGCGGCTTAATGGGAAAGGGTTTCACAGAAGGCACACAGTCACATTTGGGGTATTTGCCTGAGCACCATACTGACTTCATTATGTCAACGTATGCGGAAGAGTTTGGCTTTATTGGTGTGTTCTTGCTGTTTAGTTTATTTGCGGCCATTATCATTCGTTGTTTGATTATTGGTATGAACAGCTTCCATAATTTTGGGCGTTTATATGCGGGTGCTGTGGGCTTAACGTTCTTCTTCTTTGTATTGTTAAACTCGGGGATGGTGAGCGGGATTTTACCGGTAACAGGTGATCCATTGCCACTGATGAGTTATGGTGGAACCGCGGTGATTACCATGCTAGCGAGCATGGGCATCGTGATGTCGATTCATACTCATCGCTAAAGTCTAAAAGAATCAAGCCAGCGATATTGCTGGCTTTTTTGTGTTTAAAATAAGAAAAGAACGCTAACGGTTTTTTTGAT
>NZ_JBICLH010000025.1:0-437 GCF_043105125.1 Acinetobacter sp. TYF_19 | reverse complement strand
CGTCCACTCTGGTCCTCTCGTACTAGGAGCAGATCCTCTCAAATTTCCAACGCCCACGGTAGATAGGGACCGAACTGTCTCACGACGTTCTAAACCCAGCTCGCGTACCTCTTTAAATGGCGAACAGCCATACCCTTGGGACCTGCTTCAGCCCCAGGATGAGATGAGCCGACATCGAGGTGCCAAACACCGCCGTCGATATGAACTCTTGGGCGGTATCAGCCTGTTATCCCCAGAGTACCTTTTATCCGTTGAGCGATGGCCCTTCCATACAGAACCACCGGATCACTAAGACCTACTTTCGTACCTGCTCGACTTGTGGGTCTCGCAGTTAAGCGCGCTTTTGCCTTTATACTCTACGCGTGATTTCCGACCACGCTGAGCGCACCTTCGTACTCCTCCGTTACTCTTTAGGAGGAGACCGCCCCAGTCAAACT
>NZ_JBICLH010000024.1:0-326 GCF_043105125.1 Acinetobacter sp. TYF_19 | reverse complement strand
AAGCCTATCGCTGAAAAACCCTTTACAGATAGGTTTGTGCAACAAAGCCTTTTGTAAATAAGAGGAGCTATTTTTTTAAACTTTAAAAATGTTAAGTTAAAAGTGCATATATAATTTATTTTGTGTAAGCGTCCGCTGAGCCCCACTTTTTCTAACTTCTACAAATCTGATTGTTGTTCACTTCCAGTGTGTTTTTTAGATTGGAAATATCTAGATTTATCTAAAAATATCTGAAATTTATCACTTGTGTGGTAATCCTCCCATAAATAACCGAAGTTAAAAGTAGAGGTTAAGCAGCCATTAGAGGTGGCTTTCCTTTGTTAGCT
>NZ_JBICLH010000023.1:0-1764 GCF_043105125.1 Acinetobacter sp. TYF_19 | reverse complement strand
AGCTTGCAGATTACGTAAAGGACAAAGGAATCCAAGATAAGGTTTTAATTCCTATCGATGGTGAAACGCTTTCTTTCTAAAGTGACTTAAAGAAGTGGAAGCATTCCACTTCTTTAAAACATAAGTAGAACAAAACAAATATTAGTTAAGTAAAGGAATAGGTATGTCAAAATCAGCTTTATTAGTTATCGACTTACAAAATGAATATCTACCTACAGGTAAATTACCATTGGTAAATATTGAACAAGCTGCTGCTAATGCAGTGAAAGTAATTGCGAAAGCCCGTCAACTGGGTACTCAAGTGATTCATGTGCAACATATTGCTGATGCTGAATCTCCTATATTTGAACCTAGCTCAAATAGTATTGAATTTCAGGACACAGTTAAGCCGCAAGAAGATGAAGCTGTAATCATTAAAAATCACATCAATGCGTTCTTAAATACGAATCTCAAAGAAATTTTAGATAGCAATCAAGTGACTGAGTTAGTCGTGATTGGTGCTATGAGCCATATGTGTGTTGATGCTGCTGTTCGTGCTGCTTCTGATTTTGGTTACAAGGTAAAAGTTATTCATGATGCTTGTGCAACGCTAGACCAAGAATTTAATGGTATCAAAGTACCTGCTGGTCATGTCCATGCAACATTAATGGCTGCTTTTGAATTTGCATATGCTCAAGTAATATCAACTGAAGATTATGTTAGCTAAAGACTAAGATTTTAATATTGTACTTTGTTTTATAATTTTTATTTTAATAATCAATATCCTATATCAAACCATGATAGAGTTAAGCGCTCTATCATTGTTTTTTATTACTTTGACTCACCTAAAACAAGTTGCCTAACTTTAACTGCTTTCTCGAAGTGATCTAATTTGTGTTTCATAATCCACCAGTGAGCAGCCTCCATCAATAGTTCTGGGTTATCGTTTTTGTTCCTGAAGAAAGCGTAAAAGGAGAGCCCAACATTTTCTCCTTTTTTCTCAATTTTCTCGTTACATCCACGAATAAAAATTTCTCTTAACTCATCTCTTATTTTTGACCTACTTTAATTGTTCAATTTCTCTAAAACCCGTATTCCTGCTGATTGTTTTAGTTTACTGTTCCCAACACTGGAATCATTCTAGGTCCAGCCTGTCTCGCCTTACCAATAATTTCCACCAGTTCATCATAAGTCAGCTCAAACTTATCCTCACTGTCAAAAACATAGACCATATTCTTGTCTTTGAATTCTTCAGGTGTAGGCGGTACAAAACGCTTTGGAATTAAAATCTGCGCCAATTGTTCATTTGAAAGTTTATAAATATGCATTGCCTTATCTCACTCTAACGAGTTCATTCCATTCGGTTAAGTAGTTCGGGGATTTGCGTTCTTGATTCATTTGCCAGTGCTCATCTTTGCGCCCGCATAAACCCAAGGACAGCGTGTTCTTGCCATACTTGTGGGTGATGTGATTTAAGGCGTCGGAGAGCTTGGCTCGCTTAATCTGTAGCGAATAATCGGTAAATAGGTCAGGGGAGAATTTTGCTTTCGGGACAATCTCCATCAGGATGATTCCCGCCTTTTTATACTTAAAGCCGGGTTTGAATATTTCATCAATGGCCTGCATGGCTATACGGGTAATCTCTAAAACATCGTCGGAGTGCTCGGGCAGCTGCATAATCACGTAAGGTGTGTATTTTGCACATTTATCAAAGCGACCTGTCTGAATAAACACCCCAATCATCTTGCATAAGGACATATCATCACGAAGTCTTGAGACAGCTCT
>NZ_JBICLH010000022.1:0-3247 GCF_043105125.1 Acinetobacter sp. TYF_19 | reverse complement strand
GCGGTGAAGGTGCCACTGAGCCAAAATCAGTTTGATGCGCTGGTATCACTTGCCTACAACATTGGGACCAATGCATTTAGCAAATCAACTTTGGTGAAAAAGCTGAATGCCAATGATAATCGTGCTGCTGCGGATCAGTTTGATGTGTGGGTGAATGCGGGTGGTAAACGCATGCAAGGACTTGTGAATCGTCGTGCTAAAGAAAAGGCTTTGTTTCTATCATGATCAAAGCATTCATGCTGTGCATCCTGCTTTCAGGCTGCACAGCGCATTCGATTTCGACAAAGGTGCATGTCACTGTATGTGTGCAGTGTGTGAATTGAAACACAAATCTTTAAATGTTTTATTAACTATTCAAGAAGAGTTATATCATTCCCTGTTAGTTGGTGAGATTTATAACTTTCAAATTCAGGAATAAGAGCTGTTGTCCAAAGCCGAGTATAATTAAAATTGGGATGATTAAGTACGCAGGAAGCGTTCTTTATAAACTTTCCTTTTAATTCGCTTGTGCTACTGCAGTCTGTAAAGTCTAATAAAGATTTTAGAGAGCAGCTACATGCTCTTGCTAATTCATCTTCTAAATTCTTATTCTGTTGAAGGATGGAAAAACTATAACCAAGCCTTTTAAGTGTTTTAATATTCTCTAACATTCTGTTTAAACATGCTTTATCACCAAGTACATCTATGTCAATCATCAAATGTATATGAGCCTTAACTGGAATGGGCTTTAATATCTTTTGGATATCTTTTTGAGCCAAATTTATTTCTTTTACCGCCCCTTCAAAAAATCTTTTAACTAAAGATTTCTCTGTTGCACCTTCTCCGATAAATATAATTTGTTGTCTCTTTTTTACTTTCACTGGTTAGCCCCACCATCATAAAGCAAGTCATCAATAAGGTGAGTATCAGGAAGTGTTCCTAAAACATCATTTTTCACATAACTCAAAATACTGCGGTCGTTCTTCTTAAACTTTTGCTCTGCTTGAATAAAAGTAGAATTATTTTCTTCATCTCTCCTGATAAATACAAAGCTATGAACAGGTAAATTCATTTCAAGTACTTCATAATTATGAGTAGTATAAAAAAACTGAGATGAGTGAGACATCTTTTCAATCACTAAATTGATCATAGATTTTTCAATTTCTGATTGAACATTAGCCATATTTTCATCTAAGAAATACATGAAGCTTAAATTTTTCTCATCAAACGAAAAGTTTATTACACAAGAAATAAACTTTGCTAAGTTAACCGCTTGATGTGTTCCAACTGATAAAAGGTGTAGATTATCGGTGATAACACCTTCTTTTGAAATATATATAGATTTTCCATTATAAAAATCAACATAGAAGCCTTTATGTTCCCTTGAGTCTTCATGTATTGAATCTGAAATACCTAAAATACTTGGATCAAACGTTTTTAAAACCTTATATAAAACATTCTTCGTTAGATCAATTTTAGATTGGTGATCAATAACAGGATGACTATGATCACTACATAGATAACCTATTGCTGAAGGGAAATAGGAATTTTCTAAGCTGTTATCGTCTTCATTTGATATAAGTGAGCCTTTATCATAATCAAAACATATACTGTTTTTTAGCTTAATACCTTCCTTAAGTTTTTCAATTTTTTTTCTTAGAGAGGTGATAGAGTCACTCTCTTGAATAGGTATGCTAAAATATTTATAGCTATATTGAGTTCCTGGTAAAGACTTCTTTGAATCCAATAATGAGTTATGAAAAGTAACTTCTAGGGTACTAAAGTAATCATATTCCATACTCGTTGTGATTGGGGGTTTGGGTTGGTCATTATATAACTCTTTGATTGGTCGTATCTTTTCAGAAATAAACTCAACTTCGAATCCAACTTTTTCATCGTCAGATCGAATACCCTCTTTAACGTATTTGGAGATATAACCAAGAGCAATGAAATCTCGAATTGCTGAAATAGTTTTAGAGAAAGATGTTTTCCCTGAAGAGTTTGCCCCAGAAATTATTTGTACGCGTTTAAAATTAATTCTTTCAAATTTTTTTAAATATTCATAATCAATTGTATTGTTTACAATTTTCTTTGGATAAGTGAGATCAAGAGTGGCATCTTTAAATGAGTACCAATTTTTCAGCCTAATCTTTGTGAAAATCATATATATTCCAAATTATGGAAGAAATAACAATATTTAAATATACACTTTAATGGTATGAATGCAATCTTTAGCTATGCTAACTCGTATAAAAAATTAACATAAGACACCTCATATGCAATCATTAAAGTCTTACCACTAGTATCTAAAGTTTGGTTTTCAGTGACTAATCAACTAGCTGCTTAATCTTAACTGCTTTCTCAAAGTGATCTAGTTTGTGCTCTAGGATCCACCATTGAGCAGCCTCCATCAATAGTTCTGGGTTATCGTTTTTATTCTTGAAGAAAGCATAAAAGGATAGACCAACATTCTTGCCTTTCTTCTCAATTTTGTCGTTACATCCACGAATAAAAATCTCTTTTAATTCATCTCTCATTTTTGACCTATCTTAATTTTCAATTTATCTAAAACACACATAACTGCAGATTGATTTAATTCACCGTCCCTAACACGGGAATCATTCTAGGTCCAGCCTGTCTCGCCTTACCAATAATCTCAACTAGCTCATCATAAGTCAGCTCAAACTTATCCTCGCTGTCAAAGACATAAACCATATTCTTATCTTTGAATTGCTCTGGAGTCGGTGGCACAAACCGCTTAGGAATTAAAATCTGTGCCAATTGTTCATTTGAAAGTTTAAATAAATGCATAGTTTTATCTCACTCTAAAGAGTTCATTCCATTCGGTTAAATAGTTCGGGGATTTGCGTTCTTGATTCATTTGCCAGTGTTCTTCTTTGCGCCCACACAAACCCAAAGACAAAGTATTTTTGCCATACTTATGCGTGATGTGATCTAAGGCGTCGGAGAGCTTGGATCGCTTAATTTGTAGGGAGTAATCGGTAAATAGGTCAGGGGAGAATTTGGTTTTAGGTATGATCTCCATCAGGATGATGCCTGCCTTTTTATACTTAAAGCCGGGTTTGAATATTTCATCAATGGCCTGCATCGCTATGCGGGTAATCTCTAAAACATCATCAGTATGTTCGGGCAGCTGCATAATGACGTAAGGTGTGTATTTTGCACATTTATCAAAGCGACCTGTCTGAATAAACACCCCAATCATCTTGCATAAGGACATATCATCACGAAGTCTTGAGACAGCTCT
>NZ_JBICLH010000021.1:0-26536 GCF_043105125.1 Acinetobacter sp. TYF_19 | reverse complement strand
AAGATTTGTCATTGAACGACACATAATGTTATTCCCGTCTAATTGCGATGCGGCATTTATAGCTAAAGCTTTGGGAACTATCGCAAAGGTCAAAGGGATGACTCAATTGTCTGAAGATACTGGTCTAGGTGAGAAAGCCTTTATAAAGTTCTTTCTCGTGAGGTTAACCCTAGTTTCGATACTATGATCAAAGTTGTAAAAGCATTTAATTTACGGCTAGCAATTTAACAGTGAATATTTAATAACAACGGGAACTAGACTCCCGTTGTTATTATTTTGGTAATTAAAGATTACTCGCAACTTGGTATGTGATGAATGAAAAGATGTAAGCTAATGCGAATAGATAAGTTGCCATAATGACTGGCTGTTTCCAGCTACCTGTTTCTCGTCTTATTGTTGCTAAAGTGGCGAGACAATGGGGAGCAAAAATAAACCATACTAATAATGATAAACCGGTGGCTAGCCCCCACCCATCTGGACCTGAAATTTGACTTAGCAGACTTTGGGTTACTGTATTTTCATCGCCAGACATTGCATAAATGACACCAAGAGCAGCAATTACAACTTCCCTTGCTGCCATAGCAGGGATGAGGGCAATACAAATCTCCCATGTAAAACCAATAGGTGCAAATATAGGGTGAATTAAATGTCCTAATTGACCAGCTAGACTATAGTTAATTGCTGGCATGGTAGCGTGGTCTGGTGGTTGAGGGAAAGTAACAAGTACCCATAACAGGATAGACAGTGCCACGATAATGCCACCAACTCGTTTTAAGAAAATGCTCGCTCTATCATACAAACCTAATGCAATGTTTCTAATATCTGGAATTCGATAGGTAGGAAGTTCAAAAATAAAAATACTTTCAGTTTTATCTTTACGAACTAATTTCAGAAAGAGTGAAACTAATAACGCAGATACTATTCCCGACATATAAAGACCAAAAAGGACCAATCCTTGCAGACTTAACCAGCCATAGATCAATTGGTTTGGAATAAAGGCAGCGATTAATAAAGCATATACTGGCAATCTTGCTGAACAGGTCATCAAGGGTGCAATCATAATTGTCGCTAATCGATCCCGTTCAGAGCTAATGCTTCTGGTTGCCATAATTCCGGGAATAGCGCAGGCAAAGCTAGATAGCAAAGGAATAAATGAACGCCCACTAAGGCCTGCTTTAGACATTAATTTATCTAACAGAAATGCTGCCCGTGGCAAGTAGCCTGATTCTTCGAGCATTAAAATGAAGAAGAATAAAATCAGAATTTGGGGCATATATGCAAGTACGCTACCTGCACCAGCAATTACGCCATCAACGACTAAGCTTCTTAATAATGGATGCTGAATGAGGGGGCCAATAGAATCACTAAGCCAGACCACAAAATTTTCAATGAATTCAATAAATGGTGTGGCCCATATAAATACCGCTTGGAACATCACAAACATGGTTAAAGCTAAGATTACCAAACCCAGTACAGGATGTAGAAAAATCTTATCTAGAAACGCAGTTCTTTTGTCACCACTGTCATTATTTAAAATGACTTGTTTGGTGATTTGCTTGATCTGTTCAAAGTGATCTAATTCAGAATGATAAGGGGCAACAAAAAGATTTTTTTGATCTAACTGATTAATTAAATCTTGAATCCCTTTAGTTTTGACAGCGACAGATTCAACTACAGGGATACCTAACGATTGAGAGAGCTTATCCTTATCAATGGATATACCACGCTTCTTGACCTCATCCATCATGTTTAATACAAGAAGCATAGGCCTGTTTAGAGCACGAACTTCAAGAACTAAGCTCAAATGTAAGCTGAGATTTGTGGCATCTACAACGCATACAAATATGTCAGGTAAAACTTCACCTTTTAGCTCACCAAAACAAACTGCTCTAGTGACTTCTTCATCTAAACTGCTAGGTTTTAAACTATAAGTTCCGGGTAAGTCTAATACTCGTACTGTATCACCAGAAGGTAATTTAAAAGAACCTTCCTTTCTTTCAACAGTAACCCCAGCATAGTTGGCAACTTTTTGACGAGTACCTGTAAGGGTGTTAAAAAGTGAAGTTTTACCGCAATTGGGATTACCAATAAGTGCAATATTTTTAGTGTTCATTGATGATCTCTACAAAAATGCGTTCAGCTTCGTTCTTTCTTAAAGCAAATCTTGAAGTTTCAATTTGAACTAATACAGGGTCTCCACCAAAAACACCTTTAGCGAGTACTTGTAGAGTTTCACCCTCTCTAAAACCTAATAGTTGGAGCCGTTCCAATACGGGATCAGTGGTATGACTGTATTGATTACCTTTTTTGAGATCTCTAATTTTGACGATCTGATTTTGTTTAACTTGAAATAGATTCATTTTCGATACTCTTACTTCAAAGCCAAAATCTTTCGAGCACCATTAAGCACGAATAAAGAAACCAGGATGCCAATGATTAAGTCTGGGTAAGCTGATCCCGTCCACGCCACGAGTACACCGGCAAATATAACGCCCATATTTACCACAACGTCATTCGCCGAGAAAATCCAACTGGCTTTCATATGTGCGCCATCTTCTCGATGACCAGAAATAAGATATAAGCATGTCACGTTAGCTATAAGTGCGAGCAGGCCAATAACAATCATGAGCGTTGATTCTGGCTCGCTTCCAAACATGAATCGTCTAATGACATCAATAATCACGATGACAGCAAGTAATAACTGAATCCAACCTGCGAAATGGGCTGCTTTCACTTGATATTTCGCAGCTTTTCCGACGGCATATAGCGCAATACCATAAACGGCTGCATCGGCAAACATATCTAGAGAATCAGCAATCAATCCTGTAGACGCAGCAATAATACCGCTGATGAATTCTATAAAGAAAAGTAGAGCATTAATACCTAATAACAGTTTAAGTACTTTAGCTTGTCTCACAGGATCAGGTTCATTAGGTATATCGCCTGTAGAAAGCTGTGTTTCATCAAGTTTCGCCCCAAAACCCAGTCCTTCAAGTTTGGCCGTAATTTGCTGACTCCCTTCATTATGGAAGACTTTCAGTTTTCGATTGGGAAGATCAAAAGTAAGACCTTTAACTGCTTCAATATCTGCAAGAGCCATACGGACCATTTGCTCTTCAGCAGAGCAATCCATTTTAGGAATGGTGTAGGTACTTGTTTGCTTAGCCTGTTGATTGCTTATATAAGTTTCAGTCTTCACAAGCTTTGCACCAAAACCCAAAGCTTCAAGTTTGGTGGTTATATTTTCATCTTTTTGATTATGTAGAACCTTTAAAGACCGGTTAGGTAAATCAAAGATGAGTTTTTGAACACCATCAATTGAAGATAGCGCCATACGAACCATCTGTTCTTCCGCAGAACAATCCATTTTGGGAACTAAGTATTCACTCATGTAGTGCGAATCTTTTAAAACGTCTTCAGTGCTTAAATTTTCTTTGGGATCAGAACCACAACAGGATTGAGCGGTATCTTCACAACTGTTTGAAGTGTTACAGCAAGGAGATGAAGATTTTTTTTCTTCCTCTTCACCACAACAGCTAAGCGTATTATCACAATTCTTTGAATTGTTTGCTTCTGCAATTGATGGATGATTTTCTTGTTGAGATTTCTTATCTTCGCATGGTGTTTCTTTACTACATCCACAACCACTCATAATTATACCCATTAAAAAAATTATAAACTTTGAATATTAGAATCCCTATAGTTACTATAGAGTCAAGAATCTTTGGAAATACTAACTCAATGCATTTAAAAATTGGTGAACTCTCTAAAAAAACCTCATGTTCAGTATTAACAATTAGGTTTTATGAAAAGGAAGGTTTAATTCCGGAACCGGAAAGAACGGAAGGAAATTACCGCCTTTACGATGTAGGCTATGTTGAGCGAATTAAATTTATTTTGAATTGCCGAACTTTAAATATGAGTTTGAATGAAATTCGTCAATTACTTACCTATAAAGACAAACCTGAGAAAAATTGTTCAGATGTGAATGAATTAATTGACTTACATGTCAGTGCTATCAGAGAAAATATAATCAAGCAACAAAAGCTTATTGAACAACTATCTGATTTAAGAGGTACTTGTGATGGCTTATGTACAATTGACCAATGTGGAGTTCTAAAAAATCTAGCTTGATTATCTAGACCTATGCTTTTTTCAAAAATTCTGTATATCTTTACTTAAGGCTGCAAAAAGTTTAAGGTTACTCAAATTCTGTGATCAGATCTTTGATAGATCTGGACAGCTTCTTATTGGTGTTTTAAATACAGATTTGTGTATGAAGAGAAAAACATTTCTAATCCAGATATTGGTACTCTTATTCACATTCCAGAATATTTGGAGTGTGGCAGAGGCTGCGTGTCTGCATGAAATGCCAAACATACCCAATTCAATACTCTCTAATCCAATCGATTTAGACGAAAAGAGTGATAGTCCTAGTCAAGCACTTTATTCCCTAGAAAACTATAAAGAAATCTATGACTATTGTCAGAAGGTTTGTTTTAACGAAAAGTGCAGTCATTTCTCAAATACAATCGTGATTCAGATTGACCCACCCGATGATCTGAAGCTTAAGGCTCATTTTGAGACCGGCATTACCCCAACTTATTTGGGAATAACTTTTTATAAACCCCCTTATCTGGATCAATTAACCCCGCCTCCCGATTTGCCCCTACTATTGGTGGGGTAGTCTTATAAAAGCCCACCACTCCTAATTTCATTATGCGTGGGGCATTTTCATGTCAAAAAACAAATTACATCAGGATACCTCCATCCTGAATTTATCCTGGTCAGCCTTAGGTAGCGGTATCTTGCTATCTGCAATGATCAGCTTCAGTACTTCCGTAGTCGCCAGTACTCAAGATTTAACGCTGCAGCAAGCTATTGAGCAGGTTAACCAATATCAAGCGTCCCAAAATTTCTGGGAAACGCAAAACAGCATTAATGCCACGAATCTTCAGCAAAGTAAGCTGTTTAAAAATCCTGAATTGTCAGTTGAACAAACGGGATTTGGTTCAAATAATGAAAAAGAGCTTACCATTGGCATATCACAACCCTTGGATATTTTTGGTGAGCGAAGAGCAAACCAAAAATTAGCCAGTCTCTCTACAGATAAAACAGCGCTGAAACAGAAGATTTATCAAGCACAAATTGAGCTTGCAGTGAAATATGTATGGTCACAACTGGCCATTGCTGAACTTGAAAAAAACATTGTCAATGAACAACTTCGGGTGAGCCAAGAAAACCTTCAAGCAATCGAAAAGCGCTTTAATGCAGGCAGTATTGCCCAAGTAGATGTAAATCGCGCACGTTTAAGCCATGCTGAAAATATCCGTCTTTTTAGACAGGCAGACTTACAGGTACAAGTGGCCACCCAACAATTATCAAATTTATGGGGTACGTCTGATAAGTCATTGCAGGTAAACCTCTCTTCACAAAAGCTCTGGCCAAAATCGACTCATGAACAGGTTCAAGAATATTTAGCGGAAAACTACGTTGAGAAATATCGAGCTTTACTGGTATTAGAGTCTCAAGCAACGGTTGATCAACTAAGGGCAAAGGCACGTCCTAACCCCACTTTAAACCTAGGTGTCAACCGCACCCAATCCTTGGAAAACTCCACACAAAATCAATTAGTAGTCGGAGTCAGTGTACCGCTTAATATTTTCGATCGTCAGCAAAATGGCATAAAAATCGCGCAAGAAAAAATGAACTTATTAGAGCGTCAGAAAGAGTTTTATCTGAAGCAAAATGCGCTGCAAATAGGCACAATTTTAACCGAGTTGCAGGGTTTAGAGCTGCAATTCAAAGTCGTTGACGAGACTCAAATTCCTTTGGCGACTCAAGTTCAAAGTAAGACGCTACAAGGTTTCTTGGCAGGCAAGTTTGCTTTAACCGATGTTCAGCAAGCCACGCTTCAATTACAAGACATCCGTCTGCGTAAAGTCCAGTTGTTACGGGATGGCTGGCAAAAGGCCATTGAAGCAGAAAGTTTGAGCTTAGGCATTAGCCCAAGTGAAGTCATGTCGAAAGATGCTATTGCACAAATCAATCAAAACTTATGGCAAGACATACAGGCCATGCCTGTCATTGGTGGGGGAAATTAACATGTTCGATCTTAAAAACAGCTTAAAAAAACAGAGCGGAAAAATCTCTCAACCTCTACTGATTAGTTTGGTTATCGGCGCTACCGTACTCCTCAGTATTTTTTTGATCTTAACTGGTAAGAATAAATCGGAAACATCAGATGAACATGCAGAGGAAGAAAGCGGAGAAGAACATGGCGGTGAAACCGAAGAGCATGCAGAAGGTGTGAGCCTGACTGCCAAGCAACTGGTGGAACAGGGCATACAATTATCAGCGGTCGATCAAGGCCCGGTGGTTAAATTAAGTTCTTATCCTGCCAAACTGAATGTGAATACTGACCAGCAAGCGCACGTCTCACCGAGTTTTAGTGGTCATGTAGAAAATGTCTATGTAGAACTCGGTCAAAAAGTTCAGAAAGGACAGCCTTTGGCTGCGTTGCTTGTTCCTGATCTAGTTGATCAGCAGGCCAATCTTAAAATTGAACAAACCAACCTTGAACTGGCGAAACAAGACTATGATCGTGAGCGTCAGCTTTGGTCACAGGGCATTTCAGCAAAACAGGACTATCAACGTGCTTATAACAGCTATAAACGGGCACAAATTCAGGTTCAAGCGGCCCAATCACGTTTAAGTGCATTTGGTGCAGTGAATGCCAGTAACGGACGCTATATTTTGAAAGCTCCCATTTCTGGCGTGATCAGTAAAAAGGATTTGGTTCTCGGGGAAAATGTTCAGTTAGCCGATCAACTCTTTACGATAGACCGGTTAGATCAACTCTGGCTTGAGTTTATTGTTCCAAATTCTGAAATTATGGGCTTAGCCCCGAATCAAAAGATCGAATTTAAATCCTTGCAAACAGAAAAGGTTTATCAAGCTGTTATTCAGACTTTAAATACTGAAGCGGATATTCAAACAGGTCGTCTTCAGGTGCGAGCAAAAGTTGAATCGAATGCAACCGAATTACGTCCAAACTTGATGGTGAACGTACAGTTGCAACAACGGAGTGAAAGTACCGCATTACGGGTACTTAAGTCCGCAGTTCAGAATGTCGATGGAAAAGATGTGGTTTTTGTCGCCACTCAGCATGAACAAAAAGTTGAATTCAGTCCGCAACCTGTGAAATTAGGGCAATCATCTGGGGAGAGCCAATGGATTGAAGTGGTGAGTGGGCTTAGTCAGGGACAAAAATATGCCGCTCAAGGCAGTTTTTTACTGAAATCCGAGCTGGAAAAAGGAGAGGCTTCACATGAGCACTGAAACTCCTCAAATTCCAGACCACGAATCGGTAAAACCTGAAGGACTGTTTGATCGACTGATCCAGTTTTCTATCCATAACGCAATCTGGGTCATGCTGTTTATTGCGGCTTGGATTGCTATTGGTATTTATAGTTATCAAAAGTTACCGATTGATGCTGTACCAGATATTACCAATACTCAGGTGCAGATTAACACTTCAGCCAATGGTTTTACGGCTTTAGAAATGGAACAGCGGATTACATATCCAATCGAGAATGCCATGTCAGGCATGCCGAAAATGGAACAAACCCGTTCTATTTCACGCTACGGCTTATCGCAAGTGACCATCATTTTTGAAGATGGCACGGATATTTACTGGGCCAGACAGCTTATCAACCAGCGCTTGCAAGAAGCAATGGGAGAAATGCCTGAAGATGTGCAACCTAACATGTCACCTATTTCGACAGGTTTAGGTGAAATCTATCAATGGGTGATTAAAGCCGAACCAAATGCTAAAAAACCGGATGGGACCGCTTATTCGGCTATGGATTTACGTGAAATTCAGGATTGGATTGTAAGGCCACAATTACAGCGCGTAAAAGGCGTTGCGGAGATCAACAGCATTGGTGGCTTTAATAAAACCTATGTGGTTGCCCCGGATCTGAACCGATTGCAACAATTGCAAATTCCTTTGTCTGATTTACAAACTGCCTTAACAGAGAATAATGAAAACCGTGGTGCTGGCTATATTGAGAAAAATGGACAACAGCTAACGGTTCGTGTTCCCGGCACTTTAAACACGATTGAAGATATCCAGAACATCAGTATTGCCAATAAAAACGGCTATCCGATTCGGGTGGCAGATGTCGCCAATGTCTCAATTGGTCATGACTTGAGAACAGGGGCTGCAACCTATAATGGTGAAGAAACTGTATTGGGTATTGCCATGATGATGATGGGAGAAAATAGCCGTACCGTTGCTCAAGCCATTGATGAAAAGGTGCAATCGATCCAGCAATCGCTACCTAAAGGTGTGGTGATTGAGACTGTGTATGACCGTACGCATTTGGTTGATCGGGCGATCAAAACCGTTCAGAAAAATTTGATTGAGGGTGCAATCCTCGTCATTGTTATTTTATTTCTCTTTCTAGGTAATTTCCGTGCTGCGCTGATCACGGCTTGCGTTATTCCACTGTCAATGCTGTTTACCTTGACGGGAATGGCAGAGCAGAAGATTAGTGCAAATCTGATGAGTTTAGGGGCACTGGACTTCGGTATTATTATTGATGGTGCAGTGGTTATTGTAGAAAACTGTATCCGTCGGCTAGCAGAAGCTCAGAAGCTGAAAGGTGGTTTACTTAGCCGTTCTGAAAGATTTAAAGAAGTCTTCTTGGCTGCAAAACAGGCGCGTCGTCCTCTGATTTTTGGACAGTTAATTATTTTGGTGGTTTATCTACCTATCTTTACCCTGACGGGTGTAGAAGCCAAACTTTTCCATCCTATGGCAATGACTGTTGTACTGGCTTTAATTGGGGCTATGATTTTATCTGTCACTTTTGTGCCAGCCGCAGTTGCCCTATTTGTCACTGGAGAAGTCAAGGAAACCGAAAGTCGCTGGATGCATTGGCTTAAAACCAAATATGAACTGCTTTTAGATAAAGCCTATGAGCTTCGTTTATTTGTGACTATTGTGGCTGCCTGTATTTTAGTGCTTACGGGCGTGCTAGCCACTCAAACAGGTAGCGAGTTTGCACCTCAACTGGGTGAAGGTGATTTTGCTGTTCAGCAAATGCGTTCCCCAAGTACAGGGTTAGAACAGTCACTGAGAATGCAGGAAAATACTGAAAAGTTACTGTTGAAAGAATTTCCTGAAATTAAAGCGATTTTTGCCCGTACCGGTACAGCAGAAGTGGCCACAGATGTTATGCCACCCAACATTTCAGATGGCGTGGTACTGTTAAAACCTCATGATGAATGGCCTGATCCAAAACAAACGATTGATGAGCTTCGCCAAAGAATGATTACTTTCTTAGCGACATTGCCGGGAAATAACAGTGAGTTCTCGCAACCCATTGAACTGCGCTTTAACGAGTTAATTTCAGGGGTGCGAAGTGATGTGGGTGTCAAATTATTTGGTGATGACATGGAGATTCTAAATCGCGAAGCGAATAAAATTTCTCAAAAAATTAACTCAATTTCAGGCGCGACAGCCGTTAATGTAGAACAGACCAGTGGCTTACCCTTGTTGAATGTAGAGGTGGATAAGTCCAGAGCTGCACAATATGGCTTGTCGGTAAGAGCAATTCAGGATCTGGTAGCTACAAGTGTCGGTGGCCAGAATGTTGGAACAATTTTACAGGGAGACAAGCGTTTTGATTTTGTCATCCGTCTAGATGAATCCCAGCGTAGTCCTGAACAGTTAGCGGTACTTCCTATTCAATTGCCGAATGGTGGTTTAGTCCAACTGCAAGATGTGGCACGCGTTGAAAATATCCTGGGTATTAATCAGGTCAGCCGTGAAAATGGTAAACGTCGAGTGGTTATTACTGCAAATGTAGAAGGACGTGATTTAGGCTCATTCGTAACAGAGCTTCAGAGCACGTTATCCAAACAGGAATTACCAAGCGGTTATTGGATAGATTATGGCGGTCAATTTCAAAATCTGATGTCTGCAAAAGCGCGTATGCAATTGGTGGTTCCGCTCGCATTGTTGACGATCTTTATTTTATTGATGGCTGTATTCCATAATATCAAAGAAAGCTTACTGGTCTTTAGTGGTGTACCGTTTGCCTTATGTGGAGGCTTAATCGCGTTGTGGTTGCGTGACATTCCATTATCCATGTCAGCAGGGGTTGGCTTCATTGCACTATCGGGGGTGGCTGTACTGAATGGCTTAGTCATGCTTACCTTTATCAAAGAGTTGCGACAACAATATGACCTTTATTATGCAACGTGGCAGGGTGCAATTTTGCGTCTTAGACCTGTGCTGATGACAGCTTGTGTGGCGTCCCTTGGGTTTGTCCCGATGGCTTTGGCAACCGGAACTGGGGCAGAAGTACAGAGACCTTTAGCAACAGTGGTTATTGGAGGAATTATCTCCTCTACCCTGCTTACATTGGTTTTATTGCCCGTACTGTACCGCTGGATGAATGAAAAGAAAGCTTCTTAATCCATTAGATTAAGCAATTTTTAGCAGAGATATTGAGCCTGTCTCAAGTATCTCTGCTAATCATGGATTGAATAAGGAAAATTTTATGTCAGAACATCATGATCATAGCCATGCGGTTGTTACTGAAGGAAATAGTAAGAAATTAATGTTTGCTTTGGGTTTAACGAGGCTTTGTTGCACAAAGATTTCATAACTATATGATTTTAAAAGTTTTGATTATTTTTTGATCCAAAATTAAATTTATTTAAATCAGATGCTTACATATTTATGCAACAAAGCCCATATGGATACTGCAACTTATAGTAAAACTAATATGAGCAAAGTCATATTAGTGGGCACATTAGGCCGAGATCCAGAGACGAAAACTTTTCCAAACGGTGGTTCGTTGACCCAGTTTTCAATTGCAACGAGCGACTCTTGGACAGACAAAAGCACAGGTGAGCGTAAAGAGCAAACCGAATGGCACCGTATTGTGTTACACAACCGTCTAGGTGAAATTGCGCAACAATACCTACGTAAAGGTTCGAAAGTTTATATTGAAGGTTCACTGCGTACTCGTCAGTGGACAGATCAAAATGGTCAAGAACGCTACACCACAGAAATTCGTGGTGAGCAAATGCAGATGCTCGACAACAACCGTCAGCAAGGCGAGCAAATGCAAGGCGGAAATGATGGTTATGCACAACCACGTTTCAACAATAACCAAGGTGGTGGTTATAACAATAACAACAACCAAGGCGGGTATGGCGGCAATCCTGCAGCGGGCAATAGCAACAACCAACAAAGTGGTTATGCGAACAATAACCCAAGCGGTTTTGCACCAAAGGCGGCTCCTCAGTCAGCGCCTGCGGCAGCACCAGCAGATATGGATTTCCCTTTTGATTTGTATAATATCTAAATATTGTATGAAGTGAAAAAAAACTTGATTTATATCAAGTTATTTTTTTATGGCTAGGCAAATTTGGTATTTAAAAAAGAGCTTTATAGAATAAAGATGTTCAGCTAATACGAGTGACATAGCATACTTTTCCTCTCTATAAAAAAGGGACCTCTGATGAGATCCCTTTTTAAAAATACGAAATGCTAATAAATCATGATAAAGATTGCTGAGGATGAACCATATTGTTGATGGATAGCACATCAGCCAAAAGTTGATCAGACAATAGGTTTTCAGCTTTAATTAAAGCCAATACACTTTGACCCGTTTCATTCGCTTGTTTTGCAATACGAGTCGTTGTTTCATAGCCCAAATATGGGTTGAGTGCAGTAATAATGCCGATTGAATTATCTACATTTGCCTGACAGTGTTCAGCATTGGCACGGATGTTTTCAATACATTTATATTGGAACATTTGCATCGCTTTACCCAACAAATCGATCGATTCGAACAGTTTAAAAGCAATTAATGGCTCCATCGCATTGAGCTGCAGTTGACCTGCTTCGGCCGCCAAAGTAATGGCTAAATCATTTGCAATCACTTGAAAACACACTAAATTCATTGCTTCTGGAATAACAGGGTTCACTTTGCCAGGCATAATTGAGCTGCCTGGTTGACGCGGTTCCAAATGGATTTCATTCAGACCTGTGCGAGGGCCACTAGAAAGTAAACGCAGGTCATTGGCAATTTTTGAGAGTTTAGTCGCGGTACGTTTTAAGAAGCTCGATAATAAAACGAAATCACCCATATCTGAGGTTGCTTCGATTAAATCAGGTGAACTGCTGATCTGCTTTTGGGTAATTTCAGACAACGCTGCGATGGCATATTCACGATACTTAACTTCGGTATTGATGCCTGTTCCAATTGCTGTTCCGCCCAAATTTACAACACTTAGAGCAGACGGCATGATGTCATTGAGCTTGTTTAAATCATTTTGTAAGGTATTTGCAAATGCGCCAAATTCTTGACCTAAGGTCATTGGAACGGCATCTTGCAATTGGGTACGACCCATTTTTAAGATATGCGAAAACTCATCGGACTTGTTCTTAAAACTTTGAATTAAATTTTGAAACGGACTGTTCAATTGCTCAATTGCAAAAATTAAACCCACTTTAATGGCTGTTGGATAGACATCATTGGTTGACTGAGACATATTAATATCATTATTTGGATGTAAATATTGATATTCGCCTTTTAAATGCTCTAAATGTTCTAAGCCAATATTAGCCAGTACTTCATTGATATTCATATTGGTGGATGTTCCCGCACCACCTTGAATCATATCAATTAGAAATTGGTCATGATATTTATAATTAATAACTTGTTCACATGCATACTGAATAGCATTGTATTTATTTTCTTCAAGTTTATTGAGTTTAAAATTGGCTTCTGCGCATGCAGCTTTAACCATTGCAAGGGCATTAATAAAAACAGGGAATTGATTGAGTTTATTTGGACTTAAATTAAAGTTCTCTAAAGCTCTTAAAGTTTGTACACCATAATAGCAATGAGCAGGAATTTCTTTATGTCCTAATAAATCCTTTTCAACGCGTGTGTTAATCTTAATGTTCATTTAAATAGACTCTAATCTCGAATAAATCGATATTAAAGTGCACACGGTTTTTTTTCTAATGTAAAAATATATTACTACATGCATTTTTTGCATAATAGATTATAATTGATCAAAGGATGAGTGAAGAATGAGTTATGACTTTAGAAATTCGATGGATTGAAGATTTACTTGCATTAGAGCAAGAAAAATCGATATCTCAAGCAGCAGCTCTACGACATGTCACGCAGTCTGCCTTTACGCGCAGAATTCAGAATATTGAAAACTCATTGGGTTTCCAAATTTTGAAAAGATACAGTAAAAATATTGATTTCACAGAAGCAGGACAAGTTTTACTGGCTTCGGCAAAAAACATACAAAATCAACTCACTACAACAATAAAATATTTAGAAAAGAATGTGAAACATGATGAGTTAACCGTCAAGTTTGCAGTGTCACACTCGCTCATTACACAGTTTTTCCCCCGCTTTATTCATGAGTTATCGATGGATATGACGGACTTAAAATTGGAAATTATTGCCTCAAATTTCAAACAGGGGATGCGCTTATTAAAAGATGGCTCGTGTGATTTTTTAATCAGTTATTGCGATCAAAAAACATTAGAACAATTCGATCGTTCTTTGTTCGAATTTCATAAAATTGTTGAAATGGAAATACTCCCTGTGACGGCCTTAGATCATGACGGGACTGCCAAATATTCACTCAATCAGTCTTTCCCTTTGTTGTCTTATAGTAAACAAGCATATTTAAGAAACTGTGTGGATGAAGCAATTGAAAATAAGTTGGATTATAGAACTTTATATGAGACGGATAATGCAGGCGATTTAAAAGAGTTGGTGTTGCAAGGTTTGGGTGTGGCATGGTTGCCTAAATTATTGGTTGAAAGAGAAATCCAAGAAAATAAATTAAAAGTACTGGACGGTAAGCAGTACTATTTATTTCAAGATGTCTATCTAGTTAAACGAGAAATGTCATTTTCAAATCGAATTAATTATATTTGGAATATTTTAATTCAGAAAAATAAATAATTGGATTTTATGGATTATTTTGGTTAATCGTTGTCAGACATATTTTAATCATAAATAGGGTGATTTTATGAATAGTAAATAAAGGGCTTTACTTACTATTTAAAAATCACCATTTTATTTTCTCTATAAATAATTCTAACTGTTATCGGCCAATTGGTTTACGGGAGGAAGGTTGTCCACCATAATACCTTCTTGCTCCGTAAGTTCATCTTTATTGCCTTCAGTACGTGCAATTACGGCAGTTGCAATACTATTTCCAATCACATTGGTTGCCGTACGGCCCATATCTAAAAACTGATCAATCGCTAAAATTAATAGAATACCGGCTTCAGGAAGCTTGAACATAGCCAGAGTGGAGGCAATCACCACAATGGATGCCCGTGAAACACCTGCAATCCCTTTACTCGTAATCATGAGGGTAAACAGTATGAGTGCTTGCTGGGAAAAACTTAAATCAATGTTGTAGGCTTGTGCAATAAATAACACGGCAAATGCCATATACATCATCGAGCCGTCGAGGTTGAAAGAATAACCTAAAGGGAGAACGAAACTGGTAATACGTTTAGGCACACCGAATTTATCCAAAGCTTCTATGGTTTTTGGATAAGCCGATTCGCTACTTGCGGTCGCAAATGCCAACATGGTGGGTTCACGCACAATTCGCATCAATCTAAAAATATCTTTTTTCAAGAAGATATAGCCGAAAGCAATCAGGAGAGTCCAAAGCACCAGTAATCCCACATAGAACTGTCCAATGAAAATACTATAATCGATAATCAGCTTAGGGCCTTGGATAGTAATAGCGGAAGCAATGGCTGCAAAAACGGCGATAGGGGCAAATGCCATGACATAATCTGTAATTCGGAACATCACCTTACAGAGTTCATCAATTATTTTACCAATGACGGTCGCTTCACTATGATGTTGAACATAGGCAAGTGCAGAACCAAAGAAAATTGAGAAAACCAAAATCTGTAATATCTCATTATTGGCCATGGCTTCAGCAAAACTACGCGGGAAAATATGCGTAATGAAGCTTTCTAAGCTCAGACTTGTCGCACTGACACCGATATCAACCGCTGTTTGAGGAACGGTGAGATTCATCCCAGCGCCAGGTTGGAATAAATTGGCTAAGCCCATGCCCAGTAAAAGTGAAATAAATGATGCACCAATGAACCAACTCATGGGCTTAAGGTAATTGATCCCAGAGAAGAGGATTTTCCCATCGAGACAAGACCAGAAACGATTGTTGCAAAAACTAAGGGTGCAATAATCATTTTAATTAATCTTAAGAATACATCAGTCACAATTTTAAAATAGGCGGCAAGTTCTGTGGTTTGTGCAGTTGTTAAAGTGCTATGAAAAGCCCAACCAATCAGTATTCCTGAGATCATGGCAATCAGAATACATTTCAGTAATTTCTTCTGCTTCATACTTATCGTTCCTTCTTTAATCTTCTTTTCATCAACTTTTGGCCTGATGTAGCAAGTCATTGATGACATTCCATGTTGATCAATTTATAGAGGCATTGCTTTAGGTGTTGAGTGCTAAATCGTCGATTGGGGATTTAGCTGTGGCAAGTGTTACTTTTTTTTAAAAAAAACGACAATGCAATTTTTAATTCAGTTATGCAAAAAATGCATGAGATGATTCTTTAGTTTTACTTGATATAGGTGAGCTGTTTTTAATATAACGACCGAATGTTTGTTTTTTTAATTCTGATTGGTGATAGGAAAGATATTAAATTTCCTGATTCTGTGAGGAAGAGCCAAGGTCAGAAAGAGGAGCCAAAGTTAATAAATACAAGAACTCAAAACCAAGCTTGCACTCTTAATTTTCCCACAGACAAAACCATTGAATCGCCTGTTTTATCTAATATTTTAATAATCAGCTTATGACTTTAAGTTGCTGATATAAATAGATAATTAAAATAAAGATGTAGCGTGTTGATGACGTTGATCGAGCAATATCATGACTTTTCACAGCTCACGCACAAGGACTTGATGTTTTCATTCTTTCCTTTCGTACATCCACAAAAATTATCCACGCATAATGGCTTTGTTGCATAAATATGTAAGCATCTGATTTAAATAAATTTAATTTTGGATCAAAAAATAATCAAAACTTTTAAAATCATATAGTTATGAAATCTTTGTGCAACAAAGCCACGCATAATTCATTGTTAAAGTGACAGAATTTACAAACATGAATTTAGTTCACTTTTGGTTGAGATTAAATCATTTTTATTCATGTGATCATTCAGGTATAAATTAAACCACGCTCTTAACGATAGATCATATTCATCGTTGCTTCTTAGCCTGATACTCAGAAAAAACTGAAAAGGCTGGAAAGATGATTCACTAGAAAGATCCAAAAAGAAAATTGGACCCTCTAGAAAGAGCATGAAAGAAATTCAGTTTTATCGCAGAAATATAGGGTAATAGATCGCCATGAGTACAGAGTTTGCATGTTCAATTAAACGCATTCGTTTTGATGAAAACTATCAACCAGCAGATAACACACGTCTAACGACTAACTTTGCTAACTTGGCGCGCGGTGAAAGTCGTGAGCAGAACCTACGTAATACACTTCGTATGATCAATAATCGTTTCAATGCCTTAGCACAAACAGATAACCCGAATGGTGATCGTTATTCGCTTGAAATCGATATTATTTCTGCAAATTTAGACATTGAAGGGAATGGTCAAACTTTCCCAATTATTGAAATGCTGAAAAGCACGATTAATGATCATCATACCCATCAACGTATTGAAGGCATGATTGGCAATAGCTTCTCGTCTTATGTACGTGACTACGATTTTAGCGTGGTGCTGAAAGAACATAATAAAGAGAATTCGACATCGTATGCACCTGAAGGTTTTGGTGATCTACATGGCAAACTGTATCAATACTTAGTGAACTCAGAGACTTTTAAAGCAGAGTTTAATCAACAGCCTGTGATTTGTTTGAGTGTTTCAACAGCGAAGAAGTATCACCGTACTGCCAATGAGCATCCTGTTTTAGGCGTTGAGTATAAACAAGATGAATATTCACGTACCGATGAGTATTTCCATAAAATGGGCTTACAGGTTCGCTTCTTTATGCCGAAAGGGAGCGCTGCACCTTTAGCATTCTATTTTGCGGGTGATTTACTGCGGGACTACACCGATCTTGAGTTGATTAGTGCGATTAGCACCATGGAAACCTTCCAAAAGATTTATCGCCCTGAAATTTACAATGCAAATTCATCAGCGTCCCAAGTCTATCAAGCCAGCCTAGAGTATCCAGATTACTCCTTAACACAAATTGTCTATGACCGTGTTGAACGTGGTCAGCTCGCGGTTAAGCAAGGTAAATGGACGGAAGAGAACTTTATTAAGCCTTATCAAGACATCCTTGAACAATGGGCTGCGAATTACACCGTAAACAGCAACACTGCTTAATTTACCTGAAATAGAACATAGAGATAGAAGATTTAAAATGGCCATTTTATTACCAACATCAACTGCGGGCAGTTTACCGAAACCTTCTTGGCTTGCCGAGCCTGAGAAACTTTGGTCACCTTGGAAACTCGAAGGTGAGGCATTACTCGAAGCGAAACAAGATGCTTTACGTTTGTCATTACAAGAACAACTACATGCAGGTATTGATATCGTCAGTGATGGCGAACAAACCCGCCAACATTTTGTGACGACGTTTATTGAACATCTGGATGGCGTTGATTTTGAGAAACGCGAAACAGTTCGTATCCGTAATCGTTATGATGCGAGCGTACCCTCAGTAGTAGGTGCAGTAAGCCGTCAAAAGCCGGTATTTGTTGAAGATGCTAAGTTTTTACGCAGCCAAACAAATCAGCCGATTAAATGGGCGCTTCCTGGCCCAATGACCATGATTGACACGCTGTATGATGGTCATTATAAAAGTCGTGAAAAACTGGCTTGGGAATTTGCCAAAATTCTCAATCAAGAAGCGAGAGAACTAGAAGCTGCTGGCGTGGATATTATTCAGTTCGATGAGCCTGCATTTAATGTGTTCTTTGATGAAGTGAATGATTGGGGTGTTGCAACGCTTGAACGAGCACTTGAAGGTCTGAAATGTGAAACTGCGGTTCATATTTGCTATGGCTATGGTATCAAAGCCAATACCGATTGGAAAAAGACCTTGGGTTCAGAGTGGCGTCAATACGAAGAAGCATTCCCTAAACTGCAACAATCTAAAGTTGATATCATCTCACTCGAATGTCAAAACTCGCGTGTGCCAATGGATCTGATTGAGCTGATTCGCGGTAAAAAAGTCATGGTCGGTGCGATTGATGTGGCAACCAACACCGTTGAAACACCTGAAGAAGTTGCGAATACACTACGTAAGGCGCTTCAGTTTGTCGATGCAGATAAGCTTTATCCATCTACCAACTGTGGCATGGCACCTTTAGCACGTGAAGTGGCACGTGGTAAGCTGAATGCGTTAAGCGCAGGTGCAGAAATTATTCGTAAAGAACTTTCGGCTTCATACGCAGCAAGCGCTTGATGTGAAAGGGTTACCTGTTTGATAAAATGGGTAGCTTTTATCTGAGTCAAAGCATGTGTCCGTTCTACTGAGGAATAAAATGATGATTGAAGCAACAGACTTTAGAGATGCAATGTCTTTGTTAACCAGTGCAGTGAGTGTCGTAACTACGGCAGGCATGGCTGATCGTCATGGATTCACAGCATCTGCCGTATGCAGTGTGACGGATACACCACCGACATTATTGGTCTGTATGAATAAAGCATCGCGTTCACATGCACATTTTGTCGACAATAAAATTTTATCGGTGAATGTGTTAGGTGCACAACATCAGCATATTTCGAATGTCTTTGCATCTAAAATGACGTCTGAAGAGCGTTTCAAACATGGTGTGTGGACAGAGCTAGAAACGGGCGCACCTGTTTTAAAGGATGCTTTGGTCAATTTTGACTGTGAAATTGATGATATTCAAGAAGTGGGAACACATACGGTTTTTATGTGCCGTATTGTCGCGATTCAACAAAGCCAACATGAGCAAAGTTTGGTTTATTTTAATCGTGCTTATCATCAGGTCGGGCAGACCGAAACGGCTTAAATTCAATTTTTATTGAACATCAAGGCTCTGAAATGGCTTCCCAAATCATAGATTTTCCACTGCTTGACTCTAGATTTGACTGTATTAGCTCGATTTGAAAAATCCAAAGGTTTTCATTTAGGTCACAAGATGGTGAAAATCGGGCAACACTGTCGGGAAATAATAAATCTAAAAATCCGATAAAAATAATAAAAACTTACTGTTTTACCAATTTCTGGTTTGTGCGTATTCTTGCTTCATCACTTAAGCACTCTCACAAATCTTTTGAGGACGAATACATGAGTTTAATCAATACTGAAGTTAAGGCGTTTAATGCAACAGCTTACCAAAATGGTGAATTCATTGAGTTGTCTGAGCAAAACTTGAAAGGCACATGGTCTGTCGTATTTTTCTATCCTGCTGATTTCACCTTTGTGTGTCCAACAGAATTGGGCGATTTAGCCGATCACTATGCTGAATTTCAAAAACTGGGTGTGGAAATTTATGGTGTATCGACTGATACTCATTTTACCCATAAAGCATGGCACGACACGTCAGATGTGATTGGTAAAATTCAGTATCCATTGATTGGTGATCCAACTTGGACTTTGTCTAAAAACTTTGACGTGCTGATTGAAACAGAAGGTCTAGCAGACCGTGGTACTTTTGTGATTGATCCTGAAGGTAAAATTCAAATTATTGAAATTAATGCCGGCGGTATTGGTCGCGATGCGTCTGAACTATTACGCAAAGTGAAAGCAGCACAATATGTGCATGCACACCCAGGCGAAGTATGTCCTGCAAAATGGAAAGAAGGTGAAGCAACGCTTGCGCCGTCAATCGACTTGGTTGGTAAAATCTAAGTCAACCTCAATGGTTGCATCGTGCTGAGTCATGAGCATGATACCTGTAAAAAATCAGCCCAAGTGGCTGATTTTTTTTATGCAAGGTTCTTTTAGCTTTTACAGATGGTAACCCTTGCTGGTGCTGGCAAAGTCTCTTAAACCCTGAATCAAATGCTCAATCAGTTTTTCCATGACCAAGCGTTGTCCTTTACGTGAAGCATAGACCAACTGTACGGTTCCAATATTGGAACACCAGTCGGGCAAAATGTGAACTAGGCGACCTGAAGCAATATCTGCCTCTACCGTTAAGTAAGGCAAGTTGGCAATGCCGAGTCCATCCAGAGCCGAGTAATACACACCTGCGACATCATTACTTTTGACCCGTGGTTCTAAAGGAATCACGATCTGTTCATCACTCTGGGTATGATGCAGTAACCATTGATAATTGGACTTTTGTACCCCCAGTGCGAGCGTTGGAAAATCATTCAGCTCAGTGGCAAATTGAATTTCACGGCCTTGTAGCAGATCAGGACTGGCCACCAAACAATGCGTGGTTTTGACCACATCACGGACCACAATGCTCGAGTCTTCATTGGCACTAAAATTGGTCCGAATGGCAAGATCAATGTCATCATGCAAGACATCGACATGACGGCTGGTCAGCTCCATTTCCACTTGGACTTTGGGATATTGTTTTAAAAAATGATTGAGTAAACTTCGCACTTGATAGCGCATCATCACAGAAGGGCAGCTGATCTTGATTAAACCTTGCGGTTCACTTTTCTGTTTCAGTAAAACATTGTGTGCACTTTCGACTTGCTGAATGATTTGACGACATTCTTCAAACAGCTCTTGTCCCAAAGGTGTGACTTTAAAATGTCGTGTTGAACGCTGAATCAGGGTCACGTTGTACTTGGCTTCAAGGTCTAAAATGCGCGACTAAGCTTAGACTTGGTGATGTTCGAGGCATCACTTGCAGCACTGAAACCGCCGTGCTTGACCACAAGATAAAAATAATAATAGTCGTCAAATGAATGCATGATGGGTTCAAGCCTGTATTGATTTTTGACCGAAGGCAGTCTGTGATGGATGATCTGATACTGTATCATCGCTAACGATTGCGCACGACAAAAAAGCGATCCGAAGATCGCTTTTGCTCAGGTCGAATTATTTCTGCGCTGTATTTTTGCTATAGCTTTGAATCAGGTTTTTATAGTCTGGAATATGCGCTGCAAAGAGTGAACCGAGGCCTTCAATATCATTACGCCAGTCGCGGTGTAATTCGCAAGCTGCCCCAAACCATGACGCCTGCCTGAGACATGCGATCCCATGCTGCATCACGGGTGATGGGGTTAAAGGTTCCCGACGCATCGGTAATCACAAAGACGTCAAACTCTTCTTCCAGTGCAGACAGTGCAGGGAAAGCCACACACACTTCAGTCACCACACCCGCAATAATCAATTGTTTTTTACCTGTGGCTTTCACGGCTTGAACAAAGTCTTCATTGTCCCATGCATTGATTTGCCCTGGGCGTGCAATATAGGGTGCATCGGGGAACATTTCGACCAATTCAGGGACCAAAGGACCGTTTGGACCATCTTCAAAACTGGTGGTCAGAATGGTGGGAAGATTAAAATATTTCGCGGCAGCAGCCAGTGCGAGTACGTTATTTTTAAATTTGTCAGGGTCAATGTCACGGACCAGTGAAAGTAGACCCGCTTGGTGGTCAACCAAAAGAACCGCTGCATTATCTTTATCTAAACGAATATAAGGTTTAGCCATTTTTCTGTCCTCGTTGTGATTATCAGTCGAGTCTCAAGGCAATCAGTAAGAAGGTTAGTGCCTTGAGCTTGAACATCTTCATAGGTAGGAAAATGAGACAATAAAATAAGCCAAACGAGATGCTTAATCTTAAAAATAGGAAAATTTGAGCAAAAATATGCCATAAAAATAAAGAATGGCTTTGTTTTTAAATTGATTTTTATGCAGGTGAGATGATTTTAACGAGATTGTCCTATTCGTGTGATTGTGTGTACTAGCACAGTGCTATAAGAGGGCTGAGGAAAGGGGTAGTATAGATTGCATATTCATCCTATCGATATAGGAGTTCCAAGATGAAAAAAGTAATTGGTGTTTATCGTAATCAAGACATGCATTGGGTGGGTGATGGTTTTCCTGTCAAAAACCTCTTTTCATATGACCGCTTAGGACAAGCGATTAGTCCGTTTCTACTTTTGGACTATGCTGCACCTTACAAATTTGATCCAACCACATCGCAACGTGGTGTGGGTTCACACCCGCATCGTGGCTTTGAAACAGTCACCATCGCCTATAGCGGTGAAGTGACACACAAAGACTCTAGCGGCGGCGGTGGTACCATCAATACTGGCGATGTACAGTGGATGACTGCGGGTTCAGGTGTGGTGCATGAAGAGTTTCATTCTCCAGCCTTTGCTGAGCATGGTGGTCTGTTTGAAATGGTACAACTTTGGGTGAATTTGCCAGCCAAAGACAAAATGACCACACCCCGTTATCAAGCCTTGACCGTGGCAGATATCCCGCGCATCGAAATGGATGATAATGCTGGACACATACGCGTGATTGCGGGCGAGTTTGGAGGTCATCATGGCCCTGCTCAAACGTATAGTCCCATCAATGTTTGGGATGGTGAGTTAAAAGCAGAGTATGAAACTTTTATCCATGTGCCCGTCACGCATAACACGATTGTGGTGGTGCTCAGTGGTGAAGTGCTGATTAATGGCACGCAAAAAGTGGTGGATAGTTCCATTGTGATGTTTGCTCAAGATGGCGAAGCTGCAATTCAACTACAAGCGCTGCAAGACACTAAATTCTTGGTGTTGACCGGTGAACCACTGAATGAGCCAATTCAAGGTTATGGTCCATTTGTGATGAATAGCAAAGCGGAAATTGTGCAAGCTTTTGATGATTTTAATCGTGGCAAGTTTGGTGAAATCTCTGTTGCTGTGGTGGACTAAAATCTTGGCGCTAAAAAGAAGAAATCCCTACTCGGTCAAGGGTAGGGATTTTTTAGGCGCTGTAGTCTTCTTGTTTTGCATAGTTGGTCATGAATTATTATGTGATGTAATTATCTTTTTTATGCGGGGCGCATATTAGCGATTTTTCGCTGGTTTGTAAAACAGATGTTATAAAAATAGTTAATTTATATACTTTGTTTTTAAAGGTTTTATATTTTTATTTAAAATAAAATGTATAAAAAACCTGTGTTTATTTAAGTGGTTTTTTAGTGTAATGAAATGTAATTTAAGCAAATGTCGTCCTACCAGTGCGGCACATGAAAAAATGTGATTCTGGTATTTTTTAATAGCCCTATTTTTTCGACATTGGGTCATAATTTCAGTCAATATAAGTCAGACTGACGGATCATAATTTTGGATATTGCAGTTATTGGTAGCGGCATGGCCGGTCTTGCTACCGCAAGAATTCTAAAGGATGCTGGGCATAATATTACTATTTTCGAAGCACTGACTGGGCGAGGGATGGATAGCCACAGTACAGAGTTTGAAGGTGGTCTGATTGATGCTCCGTTACGTGTCATGAACCCACACTTATGGAAAAACACCTTAAGTCTTGCGACTTATTTAGGCATCAAAACGTATCCAGTACGCACCTACATGGCGTGTAGTTGGTTGTTTGAAGACCGTACAGAAACATGGTTAACTACTACGCGTAGCCGCATTGGCAATTTCCCGATTATCAATAACCGTAAGGGCCTGCAGCAGTATGGATGGCGCTTGGTTAAAGGTATGTTGCAGCTTAAAACCGCGATTGCTAAATTCTTCAAATCTAAAGATCAAGACATTACCTTGGCTGAATTTATCAACCAGCATGACATTGAAGAGGTATTTTGGCATGGCGCAGTGATGCCTGTGCTCTACACCATCTGTACCTGTAATCCAAAAACCATCGGCGAATGGCCAGCGAAACCGCTGTTGATCTTTTTACGTCAGTTGACGGATGGTGATGCTTTATTGCGTATACAAGGTGGAACACCGGCCTTGGTCGATAAATTGATTGAAAACATCAATATCCAAAGCGGATCTGCTATTAGCAAAGTCACTGAACAAGGTGACAAAGTTTTGGTTGAAAATAATAAGGGCAAACAGCAATTGTTTGACCGTGTGGTGGTGGCAACGCCAACCACAAAAATTGAAGAGTTTTTAGATCCTGTTCAGTTTGCAGATGATATTGCTCTGTTAAAACAATTCCGTTTTGAGCAAGGTCAGCTGGTGATCCATACTGATCCTTCCGTGATGCCACCTAAGCGTAAAGACTGGTCGGTGCTGAGCTATATGATGGACCGTAAGTTTACCCGTCAACAGTTCACGGTTTGGCTCAATTCAGTCGAACCAAGTCTGGTCGGTAAAAACGCCGTGTTCCAAACGTGGCAGCCTGTGACCGAGATTGATCCGAAAAAAGTAATTTCAACAGTAACTTTGACCCGTGCGGTGGTGGACTCGCAAACTGTGGCTTTGAATAAAGAGTTACAACAACGCCATAAGAGTGCCAACCGAAAAGTCTTCTTCTGTGGTTCATGGTCGTGTGATGGTCTGCCTATTTTAGAGTCTGCTGTCACTTCAGCAATGCATATTGCAGAAATTTTCGGTGCGCCATTGCCGTTTGTTGGATTAAAACCTAAAGTTGAGGTTGCCCCACAACTCGGCTACTAAAGCATGAAATGGCTCCAAACCTTACAGCGACATCTGCCCAAACATAAATATGCAATTGATGCAAAACAATTGGGAGATCACGCTGTATTGGCTTGGAGCAATCTTGGTTATTGGGAAAAGAACCCATCCTCCTATCCTGAGGCTTGCCAAACACTGGCAACGCATCTTGCTGATCGATTACAGCTAAAGTCAAATGACCGTGTTTTAGACTTGGGCTGTGGACAGGGCGCAAGTCTATTGCTGTGGCAGCAGCATTACCATGTTCAGCAACTTTGTGCGGTTGAGTTACAAGCTGAATGTATCCAGCGCATACAACACACTTTAAATTCAAATATACACATCATTCAAACGTCATTTTTAAATTTAAATTCAAAGCTATTTTCAGTACCTTTTAATGTGGTGTTGTGCCTTGATGCCGCTTATCACAGTGATTTAAATTCATTTCTAAGATCAACCCATTCTGTTTTAAATTCAAAAGGTCGGATTGGTTTTCACTATCTGATGCTGAGTAATGCATTTTTGAATTTAAATCGTTTTGAGAAACTTCAACTGAAAATGCTGTTAAAGGCAGCCGATGTTCATTTGGAACATCTTCAGTTAGAGACGAATTTGCAGCATTCGATAGAAGCACAAGGCTATCAGCAGGTTGCTATTGAAGATTTATCAGATGCAGTTTTGGCGGGGTTTTCTCGTTATTATCATGTGCATTTAGTCCAACAGGCCGCTCAAAATTTGGATTATTTCAAAATTAAAATGACGGCTAAGCTCTGCCAAAAATTATTTGAACAGGGCATCGTGCGCTATGTTCAAATTACGGCAGTGAAAGACATTTAAAATGAAATAAAAAACCAAAATGCCAGAAACAACAAAGCCTCACTAAAAAGCGAGGCTAAGTATAAAATGGTGCCGGCACACGGATTCGAACTGTGGACCTACTGATTACAAGTCAGTTGCTCTACCAACTGAGCTATGCCGGCAACGTGGTGAGAATAATAGCGGATTTTCTTGAAAACGCAAGCCAAAAAGTGAGCGATTGAAATGCACATGATTTTTTGTGCAAACTTCACCCACCAAAGGGTGGGTGAAAGCTAAGAATAAAATTTGAGGGGCTGTGATGAAACTATTTTTAAATAGGGTTCAGTGAAAACATGGAACTTATTTGCTCCTTAAAATTTGATCGAGGTCTTGGGCACATTCTTCCAACGTAAAAGCCATGTCGAGTTGCATTTGAGGTTTGAGTTCATTGGCCAGCGTTCTCCATTGTTCAATCAGACGAATTGCTTTTTGAATTTTATGTTTGTTGACATCCTTTGCAAGGGTTGGGGTATAACCGCCTCGTTTAGCGTTTTTAATTTGTTTGACATAATTGGTGCTGTTATTCATTCTGACTCCCGAATAGCAGTTTTATTGGTCAATTTTGTGTTTCGCTAGTTATATACCGCAAATGAATTGTGCTTCATAAACATTGCATCTAGATGATCATTGATGATTTATTTTAACCTCCCTTAGAAATTGTTTTAGCTCAAGTTTGAATCAGGTTCAAGCGTTTATTTTTGAATAAATATTTCACTTTGTGGTGCAAATGGCTTTGTTGCACAAACCTATCTGTAAAGGCTTTTTTAGCGATATAATTTTCAAATGAAGAAGCCTACACACAAAATCTACCGCACAACCAATTGGCCCGCATATAACCGAGCACTCATGAGTCGCGGAAATATTGCCATTTGGTTTGATCCTGCTACGCAATGGTATGCGCCATCAAAAGGCAAACAAGGGCGAAATCAAACCTACTCCGACGCAGCCATCCAATGCTGCTTAATGATTAAATCCTTATTTCGTCTGTCTTTACGTATGGTCACTGGCTTTGTGCAAAGTCT
>NZ_JBICLH010000020.1:0-458 GCF_043105125.1 Acinetobacter sp. TYF_19 | reverse complement strand
AATCTCATTGACTTGGCTTTGAAAGTTTCTCGCACGGAGTTTATCGCCTAATAATTTGATGCAATGCATCTTGGTTTCTATCAGACTTCTGCGATGATAGCCTGACCAATTTTTCCATATTGTTCTTCCTAAACGTTTAACTGTTCGAAGTAATTCATTTCGCTCTAGCGAGCTGGTCTTTGTATCTTTCCAAGGTTTCGCATTTTTTCTTGGCGGAATCACCGCATGTGCTTGTCGGTCTGCAATTACTTGACGGCATTGCTTGGTGTCATAAGCCCCATCAGTATAGACAGAGTCAATCTGCTCATCTTGTGGAATCTGATCGAGTAAATCACCAAGCACTTGTGAATCACTCACATTATTTGTAGTGAGTTGAATAGCGCGTATTTGAAGGGTTTCAGCATCTATACCAATATGAAGTTTACGCCATTGGCGACGATATTCAGGTTGGTGTTTCT
>NZ_JBICLH010000001.1:0-3338 GCF_043105125.1 Acinetobacter sp. TYF_19 | reverse complement strand
CGAGGACAGCATTGCAAAAGCAATGCTCCACAGAAAAAAACATCAAAAGGGGCTTGGTGAATCGTAACCTCGATCACGTTCCCTTTGTTGCTGTAGCTCTTTCCTAAGCTCCAGTTTCTCTAAAGCTTCCCAGATAGGCGTTCCACTAAATCTCGTAGAATTTGCTGATAGTGCTCGACTGAGTCCAGTTTCTCGACTACTTGCTTGGTCATCGGCTCTAACTGCTTCTCTATCTCGATCTTTGTCAGGCGTGGCAAGGCTTTGGAGATTTGTTGCTCCACGCTCAACCCATCGAGTAATGCTGTTAAACGCTTCTCCAATTGCTGCTGTAAGTCTCTCTGTAAAGTCTCTGAAAAATGCGGCGGTATGGTCTGCTCCGATAGCTGCTTCACTATGCCCTGATACCGCTTCACCACTTCCACCGCTAAGCTGTGCTTGTCGCTTAAAGTTTTCGTGTAGCTCTCTAGCTCGCCGATAGTTCGACTCTGAGCCTGTATGAGCTTCAAGCTCTGCTCTTGCTGCTGCTGTTGCTCTTTTAGCTGCGTCTGCTGCTCCTCGATGACCATCAATAACTGCGCTTCTAATGTCGTCATCTATCGCCCTCCTCTGGCTTTGTATAAAGCTGTCATTACTGCCGTATAATCCTGCGTTTTTTGCTGCGTGACTGCTTCGATCTGCTGCAAACGTGCTTCGCTGGTCTGTATCTCTCCGTACTTGCTCTTGCTGATGTATGCGAAGCTGATGCTCGTAATAAGCAAAATAAGTGCTATTGAAGCTAGGACTATATTCGATGAAAAAAGGGCTTTTTTCAGCTTCGCTTGGTCTGCTGTTGCTTGGCTCAATGCGTTTAAGGTCTGCAAGTCCTTTTTCAAGCTTTGTAGCTGTAACTGTAGGCTCTCTTGCATCTTCTTCGTGTCCTCGCTCACGCTCTGCCCCATCTTGTCTATGTTGGTTTGCAGGGTTGTTTTTTTGTGATTCAAGTTGTCTTGTAAGTTCTGTTGAGTCTGTTCTATCTCTTGTTGCATATCGTTCAAGATGGTATTTGCTCTTTGCTTCACAAAGTTTTTCGTGTCGTTTAAGGCAAGTCTGATACCGTTTTTCAGCTCGCTGTCTATATCTTCCTGATGCTTCTGCCTTAAGCTCTGTGCTTTTTGCAGTATTTCTGAAGTTCTGCTCATAAAATTCGCCTTTAAAAACTTCTGGTCGCCCTGTTTCTGGATTTTTAATTGATATTTGTTTCTTTGTTATCTTCGTAACTTCAAAACCAACAGTTTCACACCAATCTAAAAGAGTTTTGCGGTCATAAATAAGGTCATCACAAATTGCGAGTGTGATTTCATCATGCACCTGAGCTTTAAATTCTTTGCTTTCTTTCGGTAGATTCTGTGCGATTTTGACTGATCTCCTGTTTAAGGGATCATCAGGGTCAAAAAGATCATGTTCGTAATTAACTATTTTTTTGAATGCATCAACACGGTCTAAATCTGCTTTTGCAAAAAATGGCTGCAACCTTTTTCCCGACTCAATTTCAATATTGGGAATTAAGAAATTCAGTTCTAATCTGCGCTCTCCAGTTTCTTCATTTATTTTATCTCGATGCTCAACCCATAAGACTCGATAGTTTTCAGTAGTTAAACTAGGGAAAAGAGTTTTTTCAAAATCACGCATAATTTGCGCTTTATCGGCTTCGGTTAAATCACTCTCATAAAAAGACAGACAGCCACTTGTATACCGTTTTTCATAAGGTGAACAATCTATAAGTTCGGCTACTTCATTAACATCACCAAGTAAAATTTTGGCATGTTCCCTATCTCTGTTTTTACCGAGAAAATAATCTAAAGGGCCACTAGCTTCACCTGTTCCATGTTCGAAAAAATCGACAATCATTTCACAGACTCCCGAAGTTGTTTCAATGTTTCATCAATACCAATCAGGAGATGCAAAAGCTTAACGGCATCAAGCGGTTCTCTAGCAACAAGGTCTGTATTTATTGCTCGTGCAATTTGATTGATGTTTGTACCGATGCGACTAAGTTCAAGAACAAATGAACGGTCTAATTTTGTATATGTACCGACTTTCTTCTTATATTCCCCTTCATCACTAACTGCTTTTAAAGCAGACTCACGCATTAACTTAGCAACCGAATTAAAGGAGTTTTTGGATTCAAGAAGTTCATACTCAGAATCAAACAACGTAACTTTGACCACTTTTGTTCGAACAGGTCTTTTACGCTCATGATTAAGTCTAACTTTATGTTGTTGAACCATTTACACCTCAGCAGATTAAGTGATGGTTTTGGGGGTATCGGGGGGCTTGTCCCCCTGATCAAGGTCACGATAGGTAACTTTGAAAATAACGTAGTTATTTGAAAAAGTACCTATTGTGTATCCTTGCTTATTTTTGAATCAGGACTAGTTTAATATAATATTTAAGTAAATTCCTGTGTAGGTTTAATTTTTGGGTTTTTAATTGCTGAACTATTTTTTTTATAATTGAACAAGAAAAAGGAAATATAAAAATAATAGCCATAAATCAAATATTGGCATGTATCTTGTAAAAACAAATGCTCTTAATCTGCTCTTATCTCCCCACCGTGCTTCGCTTTGCTCATCACGGGTGGTGAGCTAGAGCAGATTTTCGGTAATATTCACCCTACCTTCGCCAATTTTAAATTAGCTCAGGTATTTGAATATCACCATTGAAAAACAAGGCTTCACGGTATGGAGCCGCTGTCGCTTTCAAATCGGTATGCTTGGGTTGCGTTACAGTCCAAGTCACAAGAGAGTATTTAGAAGTCTGACTACTTCCCCCGCACACGCATTATCTCTCTACACATGCTCGTATCTTGTGCCGATCATCTCGTACATCTATTTACGATTACATGCGCTATTCCCTGCGTCCTTTACCTAGTGCAATACATCAGTGGTAAAGCGGTTATAAACCTTTAGTCTTTAATGCCTGCCGTCGCTTGTCCACCTTCACATTAAAGCCACAAAGACTAAGCCGACTAAAAAATTAGCCGCACTTACTAACTTAATCCTTTGTACAGACGTAGTGAACGAACCAAAAAACTTGGTTTAAATGATGGACTTATCAACGATTAACGAAATTTTTTACATTTAGGCTATTGTATCAGTATTCAAATCTATTAAAATGGGACTTGGTTGTTACTAGCCTTAGTGTGAAATCGGAACGGTCGCCAAACCTTCTGATCTTTCGTTAAACGATGTTAGTGCATCATTTAACTGTAACACCAACAAATTTAAGTCAAAAGCCCTTGTTTATACAAGGGCTTTTGCATTTCAGTTACATAAATTTTATAGAGATGATTTTTTTTT
>NZ_JBICLH010000019.1:0-176298 GCF_043105125.1 Acinetobacter sp. TYF_19 | reverse complement strand
TATTTGGCAACCTGAAAACCTTCAAAATCCTTGCTGAGCGTTATCGAAATAGATGTAAAAGGCTTAGTTTGAGATTCAATTTAATCGCTGGAATCTACAACTTGGAACTGAGCAAAAAATGATTTATGAAAGAGGTCTAATTACTCATGTAAAATAAATGGCATATTTAATATTAATAAATCTTCAAAAATCGCAAACCCACTCCCGGTTCAGTAATAATATATTTAGGCTGCACAGCATTATCATTTAACTTCACTCTTAATTTAGCCACCAGAATCCGTAAATAATGCGTATCTTCTTGGTGCGTTGGCCCCCACAGCTCTTTCAATATTTGCGGCTGAGTAATCAATTGGCCTTTATTTTTCGCCAATAAATTCAGCAGCTGATATTCTTTGCGTGTTAAGGAGAGCAATTGTTGATTTAAAAAAACCTGCCGTTTGGAAAAATCGATTTTTAATACGCCATCATCAAAAATTACAGTATCAACAGTACTATGCTGGTGCTGCCTAAGCAGTACACGAATGCGCGCCACCAGCTCCTGAACACTAAACGGCTTGGTGACATAATCATTTGCGCCAGCATCCAGAAGCTTCACTTTTTCTTCTTCATTTGCCCGCACAGACAGCACTATCACTGGAACGTGCGACCATGTGCGAAGCTCAGACAAAACCTCATAACCATCCAAATCTGGCAAACCCAAATCGAGGATCACTAAATCTGCGCCTTGCAAAGCTAGGAGTTCCAAACCCTTTTGGCCATTTTCAGCCAAAAGGGTTTTATAGCCTTGCGCTCTGAGTGCTATATCCAAGAATTTTCGAATCTGATTTTCATCATCAATAATCAAGACATTGGTCATGGAGCTGGCTGATTCATTCTGTTCTGGCATTTTCCCACCTAAAAGCTGCTAGATGCTTTAAGTAATTTGCTGAATAGGAAGCTGTATGCGGATACATGTTCCTTGATTGTTCTTGCCTGATGATGCCATGATTTTCCCCATATGCGCACCCACAATCGCTTTCACAATCGTCAAGCCCAAGCCTGTACCATATTGCCCGCGGTCACCGCGCTGCATGGTATAAAACATGTCAAAAATGCGTTCCCGCTCACCTTCCGGGATACCCTGCCCCTTATCAGTTATGGCAATTTCGATCTCATTTTCATTCACCTGCTGCACCTCAATCATCACAGCTTTATTCTCTGGTGAAAATTTTGCGGCATTTTCCAGCACATTAAAAATGGCCTGTTCAATCAAGGCGGCATGTACAAATAAACTCAAAGATTCTTGAGGCGCATGCACTTCAACCAATGCATCTGGCATATAACGGTTTAAACGGCGCACTGCTGAACCGATCAGTTCATCAACTCCAATCCAGTCCCGCTTCAAGCTTAAGCCTTCATGGCCTAAACGGGTCATATCCAGTAGGTTTTGAATATAGCGGTCTAAACGTTCCCCCTCTAAATGAATCGCTTCCAGCAAGCTGTCCTGATCATTTTCATTCATGGAATGGCGGTAAGTGCTCAAAGTATCCGCTGCTCCAATCATCGACGCCAAAGGCGAGCGTAAATCGTGCGATACGGATGATAATAATGCCGAGCGCAATTTTTCCGTTTCAGAATTCACATTGGCTATTTCCAAAGCCTTGGTCAGCTGGGTGCGGAAAATCGCCTGCGCAAGATACTCTACCATGAGTTCAGCGAGCTGTTTTTGCTCCGTATTGATTACTGCTTGCACATCTTTAAGTTTCAACCCCACCACGCCTAAGCATTGCTTGGAAGCCAATAAGGGCAAAAACCACCACTCATTTTCCGTCAAGGTTTGGGTAAAGCGACCGGACGGTTGATGGTTTTTGAATGTCCAATCGGCTGAAATTTTTTCTTTATTACTCATGATAGTGGATGATGCTTGAGTTGCTGCAGTATCTGGGAAATACAGCCAGACATCTGCATTGAGATTTTTACTCAGGCTATGTTCAGCAATCTCCTTGATTTGTGCCAAATCTAATGCTGTGGACAGCTTCTGCCCTAAATCCTGCATAATGCTGTTATAACTGTTCGCCGTTTTGAGTGCAGTCACCTGTTCTTTCAAACGTGACGCTAATCGGCTCGAAATTAAAGCCGCGCCCAAAAATGCAACCACGGTGACAATCCCCTGATGTGCAGAAATCTGAAATGTAAATTGCGGGGAAATAAAGAAAAAATTATAAGCTAGAAAGAATAGGATGGCTGAAAAAGCTGCAGCCAGCATCCGTGTTTTTGATGCCACAAAAACCACAGCGGTGATAAAAATCACCGAAAGATCTTCAATCCCTAAATACTTTTCCCCTAAGCTTGCAATCACAATGCTGATGACCGTGGTGGCTAGTACGTACTGTATTTCTCTCAGCGACAAGAATGCCCTTTGAGTGAAAAAGGACAGATGCTTATTCTCTGCAATAATCGGCACAATACTGAGTTCAAAACTGGGCCGGTATTGCAACAACTGATCAATCAAATTGAGCCTTAAATTCAGCGAAAACTTTTGCGGAGCCGCTTGTGCTAAAACCAAGGTTGAAATGCCGCGGTCCATCACATAATCAAATAAAGTTTTAGCATGTTGCTGGCCGTGAAGGACTTCAGTCATTCCGCCCATTTGACGCGTTAAGTTTAAAGCCCGTTCAATTTCACGGCTTTGCGAGTTTTCCTGTTTATTCATGATTTGCGTATCATGAGAAAAAGCAACAACTGTCCAGTTTGCCGCACGATGCTCGGCAATACGGCATCCAGTCCGAACTAAAGCTTCAGAATGCCCTTTGCCATCAATCATAATTAAGACATGATTTTTTAAGGGAATTTGAGCAAGCCCTTGAATGGCGAAATTTTCGCGTACATCATTATCAACATAATTGGCCACAGTTTGCATTGCCAGTTCACGCAGTGCCGTTAAGTTGGAGCTGTTGAAAAATCGCTGCAAGGCCTGTTCGGCCTGCTCAGGCACATAGACCTTTCCTTGGTTTAAGCGCTCCAACAGCTCATTTACAGGCAAATCAATCAAGCGGATATCTCGAATCCGTCCGAATACCCGGTCTGGCACGGTTTCAGTGACACGAATCCCTGTTATTTGATATATCACATCATTCAAACTTTCCAAATGTTGAATGTTCATGGTTGTAAAAACATCAATTCCAGCATCTAATACTTCATTGATGTCTTGCCATCGTTTTTCATGACGGCTGCCGGGCATATTAGTGTGGGCAAACTCATCCACCAAAACAATACTGGGCTTTTTTTCCAAAACAGCATCCAGATTCATTTCCTCCAGATGCTGCCCTTGATATTCAATAGCCTTGCGCGGAATAATCTCTAAACCAGAAATTAAATTTTCAGTTTCTCTACGGCCATGCGTTTCTACATAGCCAATGACGATATTAATACCCTGCAGCGCCAGTTCATGCGCACGAACCAGCATGGCAAAGGTCTTTCCCACGCCCGGAGCTGCGCCTAAAAAAATCGTCAGCCGCCCAGACTGATAACGCTGTGTATGTTGCAGCAAAACATCGGCTTTATTGGTTCGTGGATCAGTCATAGAAGTAATCTTTATTTATTGCTTTAAAAGATGTTTTTAAATTCATTTAAATGCGTCTAAAGTCAGCTTGGCTATTGCTGGGCAATATGGATGCCACCGTTGGGCGGAGGTATAGAACATCCCCTCGCCCAACAATCGTATATAACTTAATTCAGATTATTCAATAGCTTTCAATCACTATATTTTAATCATCAAGCCATTCATATCACTTCCCGCCCCGATCCAAAGCCAAATTCAATTCAAGCACATTGACACGTGCCTGCCCTAAAATCCCAAAAATCGGCTGAACCGTATGCGACTGAATCAGTTTTTCGATATTCTGTTCAGGCATATGCCGTGCATGGGCAATCCGCTTCACTTGAATCATGGCTGATTGCACGCTAATTTCAGGGTCGATGCCGCTGCCTGAAGCGGTGACCAGATCCGCAGGAATTTTAGATTTTTCAATCTGTTCCTTCGCTGCGATTCGATTCAGCCGTTCCTCTATGGCTTTCTGCAGTTCAGGATTGGTTCTCGCCATGTTGCTTCCGGCCATCGCCATAGGATCATAATTTGCGGCAGATGGACGCGGATGGAAATATTGAACTTGGGCAAAAGGCTGTGCCACTAAGCGTGAACCGATCACTTGATTATTTTCGACAATCAAGCTGCCGTTGGCTTGTTTTGGAAAGAGCATTTGTCCTAAGCTGGTTGCAGCAGCACTATATACAAAGCCGCATAAGCCTAGAGCAATGATGGTCATTCCAAACGAAGCGCGCAGTTTCTCACTCCATGATGAGTCTGCCAATTGATGATTTTGCATATTCACTTTGTCATCCTCAAAAAATTTATAGGGCCAAGATTGGACTGATCAGCAGATCAATCGCTTTAATGGCAATAAACGGTAGCAGCACCCCGCCCACACCATAAATCAGCATGTTGCGGCGCAATAATTGGGTAGATGTCGAAGGTTTGAATTTCACACCGCGCAGTGCAATTGGAATCAGCATAGGAATAATGATCGCATTAAAGATCAGCGCAGACAGGATGGCACTTTCAGAACTGCCTAGTTGCATGACATTTAACACATGCATTTGCGGAATTGCCGCGACGAATAATGCCGGCAAAATTGCAAAATACTTTGATACATCATTTGCCAAGGAAAAGGTGGTTAATGCACCGCGAGTAATCAGCTGCTGTTTGCCTATTTCAACCACAGATAGCAATTTGGTTGGATCAGAATCTAAGTCCACCATATTGCCTGCTTCTTTGGCTGCTTGCGTTCCCGAGTTCATGGCTAAGCCAATATCTGCTTGAGCCAACGCTGGTGCATCATTAGTGCCATCGCCGACCATCGCGACCAAGTGCCCTTTGTTTTGCTCGGTTCGAATACAAGTGAGTTTATCTTCAGGTTTGGCCTCAGCAATATAATCATCCACACCAGCTTCGGCAGCGATGGCCGCTGCTGTGAGCGGATTATCTCCGGTCACCATCACAGTTTTAATGCCCATTTCACGTAAGCGCGCAAATTTTTCTTTAATGCCTTGCTTAATCACATCCGATAGTTCAATCACCCCCAGCAAATGATGGTCTTTGGCCACCACCAGCGGCGTTGCCCCTTTTGAAGCTACTTGTTCTACGCGCGCTTTCAGTTCGGCATGATTTTCAAGGTTTTGCGAAGCGAATTTAAGAATGGCATCCATAGCGCCTTTACGCACTTGATGACCATCCGCCAAGTTAAGACCTGAAATGCGTGTTGAAGCATTAAAAGCGATAAATTCAGCCTGTTCAGGCTCGGCCACTCTTTCACCTTGCTCTTTGGCCAAAGCCACCACCGATTTACCTTCTGGTGTTGGATCGGCCAAAGAAGTCAGTACCGCCGCTTGGCGAAGCTCAGACTCCGTCACTCCTGTTAATGGATAAAAAGCGGTCGCCTGACGGTCACCGTAAGTAATAGTTCCTGTTTTATCGAGTAGTAAAACATCTATATCACCTGCAACTTCAACCGCCTTGCCTGATTTGGCAATCACATTGGCTTTGAGCGCTCTGTTCATCCCTGCAATCCCAATAGCTGGCAATAAGCCGCCAATGGTGGTTGGAATCAAGCAGACCAATAGCGCCACCAATAAAATCGGGCTGATTTCCATATTCAGGAAATGTCCAATCAACGGCAGGCTGACCACGACGATTATAAAAGTCACAGTCATCACGGTCAGTAAAATACCTAAGGCAATTTCATTCGGTGTTTTTTGACGGTTTGAGCCTTCGACTAAAGCAATCATTCGGTCGAGAAAGCTATTCCCCGCCTCTGCGGTCACTTGCACGATGATCCGGTCTGTTAAGACTTTGGTTCCGCCAATCACCCCAGATTTATCTGTGCCCGCTTCACGGAGTACCGGCGCAGATTCACCTGTTACTGCAGCTTCATTGATCGTGGCAAAGCCCTGAATTATTTCACCATCTGCGGGAATCAATTCCCCTGCACGCACTTCAATGAAGTCATGCATGTTCAATTCAGCCGCTGAAATCTGCACCCCATCCATATCATCTTTAGAATGGATACGGCGCGCCGTCAAATTCTGACGAGCTTGACGCAGTGATGACGCCTGTCCGCGGCCTTTGGCTTCAGCAACCGCTTCGGCATAATTGGCAAAGAGAACCGTCACAAATAAAATCAACGTCACCAAGAAACCAAAAACCAAACTAGATTGACCTAGAATTGTACTGATCAGTGTAATCAGCGTGCCAAGCCAAACGATGGCCATCACTGGATTTTTAATCACATGCTGCGGCAGCAGTTTAATAAAAGCATTTTTCCACGCTTCAGCTTGAAATAAGGTTGAAGCTATGGTGTTTTGCTGTGTTTGAACAGCGTGTTTTGAATGATTCATTGTACTCACCCTTAACCTTGAACCAATAACAGATGATCAGCGATTGGTCCCAAGACCAGGACTGGCATAAATTGCAATAAGGTCAACATCACCACAATTGCGATTAACGTTAGTGCGAATGTTGGCGTTTCAACTTTTAAACTGCCACTGCTTTCAGGCGCTTGGCGTTTAGCAGCTAAACGTGCAGCGATGATTAAAGGAATAATCAAGGTCGGGAAACGGCCGAGCAATAAAGCGATACCGCAAGTGACATTCCACCATACGGTATTGTCTGCCAGCCCCTCAAAGCCTGAGCCGTTGTTGGCAAATGCAGAGACATATTCGTACAACACTTGGGAAATGCCGTGGTATTGTTGATTGCTGTTGCCCGTCAATTCAGGGAAAAATACGGTTATTGCCGTTAAACCAAGAATGACAATGGGTTGAATCAGAATCACCACAGCGAGCAACTTGATTTCACCGGCTTCAATTTTCCGTCCAAACAGCTCTGGAGTACGCCCTGTCATTAAGCCAGCAATAAAGACCGCTAAAAACAGATAAATAATGAATTGCTGCAAACCACAGCCAATTCCGCCCCAAATGGCATTGATCAGCATATTGGACAATTGCACCATGCCTGTGAGCGGAGCAGATGAATCGTGCATCATATCCACAGACCCGTTATTGACTTGGGTGGTGACCGCTGACCACAAGGCAGAAGATGCTTCGCCAAAACGCACTTCCTTACCTTCCATGACTGAAAGCAATGTTGACGTCGATGAAAGGCTTTCTGACCAGATAGCGCTGACTGCGGAAATGATCGACATCAGCAGCATCGAAGCAAAGACAAAGCCAGCGAATTTGGCACGTTTGGTGAAAAAGCCCAGCATGAAAATCACCGAAACAGGGATCAGTAAAATCGCAAGCATTTCTAGAAAGTTTGACAATGGTGTCGGATTTTCCAAAGGTACACTGCTGTTCGGACCATACCAGCCACCACCATTGCTACCTAATTGCTTTATCGCCACCATTGGTGCAACTGGGCCTAAAGGTATTTTTTGCGCTGTTAATTCGCTGCTTTGATCGATGACTTGAACTTCTGGTCCGCCTTGAAAAGTCGATGGCACACCTTGGCTAGTGAGCAGCAATGACCAAACCATGCATAAAGGAATCAAAAAGCGGAATGTCGGACGAATCACATCAGCCCAATAGTTGCCGACATCAATTTGCTGCACTTTATGCTTAAAGCTGGTTTGCTTATCGGTTTCAGAAAGCACATTGGATTGTTTATAAAATAGTGCTCGTACTGTTGCCACCACCATTGCGAGCCCCATCATCGGCGTGATGATCTGCAAGCCGACAATGCCAACCATTTGCGATAAATATGACAGTTGCGCCTGTCCTGAATAGTGCTGCTGATTGGTATTGGTCAAAAATGAAATCATGGTATGCAGCGCCAAATCCCATGACATATTCGGTGCATGGTTTGGATTCAGCGGCAGGCTGGCTTGAACCATAAATAGAATCCAAGTCACCAAACCGATCACCGCACAGCTCATGACAAAATTGAATGAATAGGTTTTGACATTCATTCCCCGTTTGGGATTGGTTCCTAAAACCGCGTAAATGGGCTTTTCAATCCAATTGAATAGAGGATCAATTTTCATCTCGCGGTTGTGCATTATCGCTGCGAGGTATTTACCCAAGGGATAAGCCAGAACAAAGACGATGGCTAAAAGCAAAGCAAACTCTAACATGGCATTTCACTCCTATGTTTCAGAGCTGAAATCTGCTTAAAGAAGTTGAAATAAGATATATTTTGATTGTTTTGTACAACGCAATTTTTTTGATGCTGTACCTGCTGATGCGCGTGAATGACCGCACTCATGTTTTTCATCCTAAGCATTGGGATATTCCACTATCTAGTATGAAAAATAAAACCGTAAAGTCTCTATCCATAACTTTGGATGCCGCGTAAAGAAAGCGTAAAAATTTGGCTCAGTGAATTTATAAATGCAGAAAAATATCTTAAAAGTGATGGCTATTATTATTCTGTGACTCACTTTATTTATGGATATAATTTCAGTACTTAAAGCCTTATTTTTAGGTTTTATAGAAGGTTTAACGGAGTTTTTACCCATTTCCAGTACTGGTCATTTAATTTTATTTGGCCATTTAATTGATTTTCATTCAGACTCAGGCCGTGTCTTTGAAGTTGTCATTCAACTGGGCGCAATCTTAGCCGTTTGTTGGCTCTACCGTAAAAAAAATTATTAATCTACTACATGGTTTTATATCAGGTGATTACCATGCGAGACGTTTTGCGATAAATGTCTTCATTTCATTTATTCCTGCAGTAGTGATCGGAGTTATAGCTGTTGATTTTATTAAACAAGTTTTATTCAGTCCTTCGGTTGTGGCATCTGCACTGATTATTGGTGCACTGTTAATTTTTGCTGTAGAAGCTAAAAATTTTAAAGTCCAAACCATTGAGGCAACCAATATTGGATTCAAACAGGCCATTGTTATTGGTTTGGTTCAATGTCTTGCGATGATTCCGGGGACTTCACGGTCTGGTGCAACCATTATTGGTGCCGTTACTTAGACATATTTCGCAACGTTGATGTTTTAACTTCAGAAAATTTATTGAATATTTCCGTAGGCTTTGTAACCGCATTCATCGCAGCTTTGCTTGTGGTAAAAGCCATGGTTAAATTTGTAGAAAAACATACTTTAAAAGTTTTTGCTTGGTATCGCTTGGTATTAGATTCAATCATCTTATTTGTTTTTTAATACAAAAAAAATAAATTAAAGAGAACTCGCTGTTCTCTTTAAATTTTTTAATTTACAATCCTTACATTCTGCTTCAAGCTTTTCTGAATCTCTTGTACAACACCCTCTCCCTGATGGGACTTAAGCTCTGATTTAGATTTATTTTTGATTTCAGTTTGTACCGATTCAGACTCAAAACCCTTATCATTATAAAACTCTTCAACCAAATCTAGTCCCTCCTCAGCATTCACCTCAAATCGTGCATTACCATAACCCTGCCGTGCCATTTGATCTAAAGCAGCCTGATTAAAACCACACAACTTACTTTTCTGGTCAATTTCCTTCGCTGTTTGAATCGCCTCTTGTAAATGAATGCCATCCCTGAGCGTTAAATCCACGTAGTACACAGGTTGACGATAACTTTGCGTTGTACTCTTTCCTCGCAAGGTCAGCTGCAGTGGCAAGCATGAAAGCAACCCATTTGATGCTGCATGGTAGTAGCTCAATCGTGCAGCCAACGTACGTATGCTGTTAAAGCCTGTTGTTCTAAAAATGAATGTACCAAATTCATCCGACTCATCTAAATTGACATGCAGGCGTCCATAAGGCTTACAGTGCCCGCCTTGTCCAAGTGGGCATAAGTCGGGGGATGGGCAAGGATGTTGCTCTACACCTTGTGATGTCATACGTTGACAGGTCTGACCATTCCCCACACAAATCGGGCGACCTGTCTGTCGGTCAAACAAGCTGTACTCGGCACGTAAGTTCAATTCAGGATCATTGAAGATCATACGCACAGGAATGCTACGCAGCTTTTGATTCGGTGCTTGACTACGCAATTGCTCATCCAAGGGGTGTTTGACCCAACCATCCTTGCCTTGTATTTGACTGGTAATGGTGAACTGATCGTCTTTCTCAGGCAGACGCTTGCCATTCTTTTCGACTACACGACCAATACTGATCCGGCCCAAGATGGGTGGTGTGATTGCTAGACCTTTAATCATGTTGAAATTCCTCTCGTATAGATGTTGATGTTTAGATGTGTTGCACTGTTTGCTAAAAATGAAATCGGTATAAAAATCCCATGCAGGACTGCACGGGATTTCAGGTTTTTTCTTGCTGAGTGATTAACTCTAAGCTTTGAGCTAATCGTGATAAATGTTGAAACGACGACTGCCTGCTTTCTGCAATGGGTATTGTTGGATGAGTTCAGGTTGGTGCTGAAGTAAGGACTTGGTATCTAGGCTAATACTGTCCTTGCTCTTTTTCCATGTCACTGAACCTTGCTGAAATACGGCACGTTCATGTTCCTGCATCAGTGCCTGAACACGGTGTTTGAGTAGATCAAACTGGCTTTGGTGTTGTTCAATCTGCTGTTTTTCCTCTATCAACTGATCAAACAGTTCATTGGCAAGTTCGACCTCCGTTAGGTCAACACAGCTCAGTGGGGTATGTTCAGGATAGAGCTGTTGTAAAGCTTTGGCTGCCGATTCACTGGCATCCACTGCTGGTGGAACATCATTTTCAACACATTCCCAAAACAACCGTTCCGCCTGAATGATCTGTTCAATCAAAGCTTCATTACGACTGACTTTGTAGATTTTGGTTTCCTGTCCACACAGCAACACACAAATATGTGCCGCTTGCTTGCCTGTCACCGCCAGTTGATGTTGTACCTGACATAGCACATACAGAGGAACGCCCTCCTTCCATAGTTTGGCGCCATATTCTCCTGCAGTTTTACATTCCAGTATTTGCACGTCTTCATTGCCCACTACGGCATAATCCAAGTTCGCCAACATAAAGGCTTTGTCAGGATCAGGGTGTTGCAGCACCGCATTGACCCGACGGACTTTATTATTGGTGTGCATGCTGTAGTATTCTGCGACCAAGGGTTCTAACTGTTTACCCCAATATAAAGGTGCGTGTCCTGAGCTTTCATCATCAATATTCTGCTGTACCCGTCCTGTTTTGATCATCCACAGTTCCAGCATCGACATATAAGGATTTATGCCACAGGCGGCTGCGGCATCACTGCTGCCTATTCCCTGCTTACGCACTTCCAGCCATGCCTGATAGTCCAGTTGTTTGGTGCTGATCAGACGTTTGGCATTTAAACTACGTTTTGAACCTGATTGACTTTGTTTAAGCTTGTCATTGGCTACAGTTGGGAAATACTGAGATTGAGACGTTACTGCTGGGTTTATAATCTGATTCATGGATTTAACCTTCTATCATTGATTTTAAAACGGCATAAAAAAGCCACATCCGAAGATGTGGCAAAGAGGGATACGAGATAAAATTTAGGCTGCAAGATATAAAGCTTGCTCCAATCCACGTTGTTTCAATGCTGCCCCTGCACCAAACCATGCCGAATCGAGGCGGTGATCAGTACTCATTGCTCGACGTTCATGGTCGACAAACTCGGTGATCGCACAAAGTAGTCCATAGGCGGTGTCTTTGGCTGAAGATAAGTCTGCTCCACGTCCCTGCCCATTAAACATATTCATAACTTTGGTCATGGCACGTCCATTCGGTTCAGTTTTATTGGGCTGTGGATTGGCTTGAGACGCGACATTACGATAGTACTGAATAATGTTATCCTCCTGTTCCATCGCACTTAGGCTATTGTTGTTAAATACCGCATCAAAATAAGCTGCTGCTTCTTTCTGAGTGACTTTACGTTGGGTGAGTTGTTTCATTTCATACATGTGGTCGTACCATGTTTTCACTGAAATACCGAGTTGATCTTTGACTTTATCGGCATCAAACTTGGTACTGTGCGGTACTTTGACCACACCTGCATTGGAACTCTGCCCTCGTAAGGCAATGGCTAAAGTGTTGTTACACACCACACGGATATTGGTGAATTGTGCGGTGGTCGCCAACGTACCGTCACATGCGGTTGCCAGCAGAATATAGCCATTGCTGACATCTCCACCTTTCAATTCTGCAGTTTGGCCTGTACGTGCCAAGGCCCAGAACTTCTTCCCACCTTTTAAAACACCTGCGGTTTCCAGTTCAAAGCCTGATTGCTCAGTCAGATCACGGTAGAATTCCAGAATCTCCATCGGCTGGACTTCTTGATAACGCTGACTGACTACGGATAAAGGAGCATGGGTATCTGAACGGTACAGTACCCGTTGTTCTTCATACGGCATAATGATGCTTTGTCCACGATCATTTTTAGCCATGTAGCTGACATTGGATGATTCAATACGCCAATCCATACCTGCTTGCTTGGCCCAGACTTCAATCGGTTGGTTTGGGCTAAGTTGATTGCCTAGACCATGCCACGGGGTTTGTCCGACATAAGCCATTTGTTCAATTTGATGTGCCATTTTGATTATTCCTAAAAAGAATGTGTAATGTGATGTTTTAAAGAATCGATTTATTCAACGATGTACCAGTGCAATGGCTGAGAAGTGATTACCTCGCCCATGCAAACTGTTGTTGGCAATCCAAGCAGACATACTGCTCGGCATTGCTGTAATATTTTTCATAGCAGTACTGACTGACAATAACCAATACACCACCCACCACAACACCGATGGCTGCGCCTGTAAAAGGCGGGAATCCTGCCTTTTTGGCAAGCTGCATGCCGAACAGCGCCATCTGTGTCGGTGAAATACAGCGTTGCAGTTGTTCGAAATAGTTGGCGTTTGCATGACTTGAATCAGTCTGTCTGACATGGGTGGATTGACAATAGGGGCATTGAATTAAGGACATTGAATATTCCTTGTTAAATGAATTGGGTACGAAAAGCTGAATTGAGGGCATAAAAAAAACCGTGCCCATTGAGGACACGGTTTGATTTAAATTTTACTTTGGCGAGGAGAGTCGCTATTGAAAGCTATAGCTTGCAGTGCCTTTATCTGTTTCGACATCAACCTGCACCACATTACTATAGCTACAGTCTGTTAATTTCAGTCTTAAACGTTGCCCCATCTTAAAATGCTGCGGATATTCCAATGATCGACGATAGCCTTCATAACGGCATTGTCCATGATTGACAGAAACATCGCTGACATCGATAGGCTCTGCACTGTTAGAACGGATCGTTAATACCGTAGCGGATTGATTTTGGGCATACCAGTTACTGGTATCAATTACATCGAGTTCGACCGTAAACGTGTTTGGATCAAGGCCAGCATTACAGCCACTCAACATGATGCCTGTCGTTGTAGTCACTGCGAGGAGTAAGGGTTTTAAAAGTTGCTTCATCAAGTTCATCCTTAACAGTAGTTATAGCTCACGCCATAATCGCCTGTATTTAAATCAATACTGGCCAGATGGATTTCACAGTCTGTGCCGTTATCAAATTTATAGACGTAGTAGCGATTACCCGCTTGCTCCGACTCCAGTGCGCCATGTTCTTGCAAGCTAAAGTCTTGCACTGATTTGCCTGTATCTTTTGCGGCTTTGGCAAAGATATAGCGCTGATACTTGTCTATATTGTCCTGCTCAAATTCAGGCAGTTCATCATAAGGCAGCATCGACAGTAAGGTATCCACCGCCTTAAGGTTTTGATCAAACTCAAAACTCAGCAATTCAGGTTCATGATCTGATGGACTCAGACGCTTGCTTCCCGTGGTCAATTCTTTGACATCGATGCCATCCACTTCTGCCGCTGCAATCACAGTGGATACTGCTTCTGAACTGGCGGATTCTAAAGGTTGTGCAGAGCTGACCTCAGAAGTACTGGCTGGAACCGTTTTTTCAGTTGTGTGTTTATGGCTAAAGAAGTAGAAGCCTGCGATGCTGATCAAGGTCAGGGCTAAGATTGCCGCCAAGCCCAATATGGTTTTTTGAGTCATTTGAATGTTCCCCTCATTTAGTTGGGCACAGTGACTTGACCATTCTGCGCATTAAAGTGAACAAAGCGTGGACAACCACCTTGAAAGTTCACCGTGAAATTACGCCAACCACGGTTGCCAGGATTGGTTTTATAAAGACATTGATAAACCCCACCGCCTGTATGACGTGCTTGAACAAGGTAGGATTCACTGGCTTGTGCAAACCAGCCTGCCTGCGCCAATGATGCGCCTGCAAGTAGTGATGAAATAAGGGCAGTTTTTAGGAAAGTTTTAAACATCATCATTTTCTCTTTTTTATAGGCATCACTGGTCTTGGTCTTAATCAGACGCAGTGCTCCCCATGCATGAATGTTAGAATGAATATCTATGTTTTTTTGAAGTGTTATAGACGATAAAGCACACAAATCTATGCCCCTCAAAAACAGCATGAGAGATTCATCTTCATATCGGTAATATGTACTTAAAAAAGTTTTATTCTTAGAAAGTGATCTACACAGCAATGTATGAAATACACAGCATCAGGTCACATTACCCCTGTGGTGTAGATCGAGCACACACATTAAAAAAGAGAAATATAAAAGACGGTCTTGATGTAAGCGCATGGCGTACTCCTTAGGTATAAAGAAGTTTCACCAAATCACTGCTAAATGATGGTGGCGAAACAGAAGACGGGTTAGCAGACTGATACCTAAGAAATCAGCACGTCCGAAGACGTCCCCCCTCCCGTTCCGCCGCAGAGGGGGTACGTAGGGATACCCACCAAAAAGTTAGACTTTTTAGTGTACTTAGGTAAATGGGTCTGCTAAAACCCGCTGACGATGTAGGTCAGCAGTCTAAGGATAATCTGCACGCTGTAGAGCGTCAAGCAAGTGCAGGACTCTGATATAAATTTTCAGCGCTGTACAGGTGCTCCATCAAACCATTTAAATCCTTTAGGGTAAATGCAGATTCTATTCGGAAGCCCAAACTGCCCCGTTTGATTTTCAGGCATTTCATTTAATGCACCCAAAGGACAGCCCGCTTCTTCTTGCATAATCCGATCAATCCTCAGCGCTTTTTGTGCATCAGTATCGGAAAGCTGATGATGCATTTCTGGATAAACGCATGTGCCCAGATATCCAGTAACCCTCATCCAGTGCTCTCTGATATCCTGACAATATCCAAGTGGACCAGAATAGAGTGATCGGTTAAAGCTCACATAAAAGTGGATCACATAACGCTGCTGAACATCATCCCGTACAATTTGATAAAAGCGGTAAATGGCTTGTGTTCTATACCAATACTCAGCCGCTAGACTTTTTTGGAAATTTGATAAAAATCGCTCTAACTGTCGCAAATCGATAATTTCACTTCCCCCCTCATTTAGACTTAGTTCCAGTTTTAAATCCGCTGCTTCGGGATAGATCTGGCTTGTATTACGGTAGGATTCTCTCAACTTTTCAATCCGCTTCTCGTAGCGCTCATTCAGCTTATGCATTTCTTCAGTTAAGCTGGTGCTTTCAAACAGCACTCTCAGCCGCTTTACGATCTTATCGATATAAAAACCAGCACTTCTTTGCGCCGTGACCTCAAAGAACCGAATCTGCTCTTCCTGTAATACACTGCAGTAAGCCTGAAAGAACTTGTCTGCCCAAAAGGAAAAAGACAAATACTCATGAATGCCAACAGCCATCATTCTGCGCCATGCTGAAAAATAACCAGACAGTTTCCGCTTGAACTCCTGATCTATATTTTTTTGATGAGCATCGTAATCAGTACCTTCTGGAATTGGAGCAAAGCGAATCATTTGGTAATGCTCTAAAACGTCTTGTTCTAATCGGGGTGCTGTAACAAACTCTAACTCTGAATGGCTCATGTGTTGTCCTATGAATGAATTGATTTCATAGAACTGGCATGTTCATAATTTTTTAAACCAAATCTCCTCTTCCAGCTTTGCTAAAGCGGTCTGCGCATCCCATTCTTTGATTCTTCTATTTTCTTCTGTATCAGGTATTGGGCGACCATGATGCTGATAATCCCCCTTATAAAACGTTTTACGCCCTCGTGGTTTAACCAATAACGACTGCTCGTATTTATCAGGGTCACTGAGATAAGCAACTGCACCCAAAGCATTGTTGCCTTGTTCGGGTGTCGTTCGACGAATATCTCCAATACCTAAACGACCTTGCTTCTCGTAGTTGTCTTTATTCGCTGTCGTGTTGATGTTCCGCCCAAAACCCTTATCGAATGTGATTTCCTTCCACTTATCGATCACTCCCTCAGCAATTTTATAATCACTCTGATGCTTCGATCTATTAATCACCAATGTTAAATGAGCATGAAAGCCTTTGGTTATACCCTGCTCCAGTGCGATCGCATAGGTCAAAAGTGCATCAAAATATCCATTCTTATCAGTGATCAAATCACGTAGTTTTCCGATATGCTGATAGAAGTCATTTACAGTAATTTCACTCATGCTGTCCTTGCTATAGCTCAAATCCACTCTGATCACTAGAACCGAATAATACCCCTTAATTGCGCCTTCGAACTCCTCAAGTAATGCCACTCGATTCAACTCTTTCTGTCTCGCAAAGCTTTTGATCTCATCACGTATCAGCCCTCGATGCGCATGCAGGATTCGTCTTAATGCCTTAATTTCCCCTATTGAAAGCCCTGTCAGATATTCAGCAAAGCTAAGCATGCCACGTTGGCTATTGACGTATTCAGTAACTGCAATAAACGCCCTAAGCGATGCTGCATACTCAAGCCCTTCTTGTTTAAACGCTTCAAATGCGCAATACAAGCGTTCTAGGTTGAAAATGAATGCTTCGTCTGAAATATCAAAATTAAGACATACATCTACAAAGCGATGAATGGTATACATCACCCCTGCCTGATCATCTAAATCCAATGGGAACACGTTGAACTTCCTTAACTATGATTCACGTCATAGTTAAGCAATCGACTTATTTTTTTAAAAAGTGTTTTTATCTCAAGTAAGGACAAGTCATCCACTATCCGCATTTATCGAATAGTGCTCTCATTCTACATGGACTATTGGTCCCTATCATCATGCATATTGGGTATATATTCATATCTGCATGACATGTCTAACTGTTCTTGTTATCTGTATGAGTAACAGTGATTGTATTGATATATCTAGTATTTATAGTTCTATACGCTACAGTCATTAATCTATTATTAGTATTAATCTCTATATATTAATAATATATAAAACCGTCTTAGCGTAAAAGCAATAACCATAGCCTAGCTGACCAGCAGAATTTCCAGACCTTCGGCTAAGCTAGGCTTTTTATATATTTTAGCGTTACGATAGTTAGGTCAGAAAAATGGTTTTTTCAAAAAAAACTTAGCGCAAAAAACTATTCGAATAATGACAAACAGTGATGATGCAGCAGTCCGTAATCTTTAAGTTCTGCCAGTGTTGGTGAAATGTCTGTTATTTGCTGTGTAGGAAAATCAAAGCGAGTTCCATCCTGAAAGGGTTCTTGAAACGCCAATTCACTTAAGAAATACCTGTTAGTTTCCGCATGCTGATCAGGGACAAAGCAACAGCTGTATGTATTCTGTATAAATGACCGAGGTAAAATCCTAAAAGGCGTCACTATTTCAGTTGCATTTACCAACACCCTTTCCAAACTACTTTTAGTTGCACTGAGCTTTTGGTCAATATCAGAATGTTTCCGCATACATTGCTGAAAAAAATAAATTTGGTTATATGCAATTAGATCCATAAGGGCCATTAAAAACTGATGAATTCTGGACTGCTCAGCATTTAACTTGAAGGTGATCATTGATTCAATTTTATCAGACTCATTTTTTAGCGTCATATCCTCTTTGATTGTTTTGATTTGAGTCGCTTGCAATGAATACGGATAGAGAAAGTCTGTGCACCCTAAACGCTCAAAGCTTTCATCATCGATTACTACTGGGTTAGCTTCTTTCAGCATTTTAAAAAGCGATTTATTCTGACTGTATATCTGGCAGCACCACTGTTCAAGCAAGCTTTGAAAAAGACCTAAGCGGTTGTTCATCCCGCTGAGTTTAGTATGCTGGATAGATGCTAAATGACCCAAAACCGCCTCATCCTTCAAAATATTTTCATGCGGCTTTAAATAAAACGTCGCTGATAATGGGTTCTCTGGATGTAACCGCTTTAGCTCGACATAATGATCATATAACTTCATTATTTCCTGCTGTTGTAACAAAACATAATTTGCATAACCTACAGCATCACGAGACCGAAGAATAAACGGTTTCATCCAGCACAAAGGATCATGTAACAAATAATAGTTTTTGCAATTCAACACCTTCAAGCCAACACCTGAATCTTCACTTTTAGTGTTTGACAACAAGTCGCTCTTTGGATTCAGCATAGTAAAAATAGAGGCCACTTTCTGAACTTCAAAAACATGCGGCTGGGGGTACTTCAAAATATAAAATTTGCCGTAGATCGCAGCACCCCCCCAAAACCTATGCGAAAGGTTTAAAGCGTATATTGGAGACTCTGTTTGAATAAAACTATTTCGAATTGCGCCATCCGCTTGGCAGCGGATAAATCCGTTTTTTTTAAGCTGCTGTATAGCGCGATAAATAGATTGTTTGCTTAAACCCGTGGCTCGCTCAATTTCACCAATTCCACACCCTATAACAATCCCAAACGAGTCTGCACCGTAAAGCAACCGTAATAAAACAAGATAACTTCGATAATCAAGATAGCAGTCGATCTCTATTTTTTTAGGTGAATTGCTAATACTTATGCCATCACTCTTTATAAATAAAGTCTGAATTAATTTTAATAAAGGGATCTGCCTAACCATACGCTTATTACTATTTTCTAACCATTCAATAGACGTGGCTGAATCAAGCCTTATATAAGTAAGATTAAGTTGTAAATGACGAACTCTAGACCTTTTTCCAGTTTCAGGAAAATCTATTTTTAATATTCCCTGTTGTTCCAACTCATTCAATACACCCCGTAATTTTTTAACCTGTATGCCGATCACTTTTGATAATTCACCGAGTGGCAATGATGTACTTCCGACTCCAAAATTTCTGATAAACGTGATTAATGCCCAAAAAGCATAGGCTGAAATTTGCCCCTCCACCCTTTGATAGAAAGCCATAAATAGCGCCAAAAAGCGCTGTTCAGAATCCTGAATACTCATGCTAAAAATTCCCACACACCAAGTTCTCCTTTGGGTATATGTATTTTACAGCAATAATGATAGGCATGAAATGATAATTGAAATTTGTTTTTTTAACAGTTAATGCATAATTAATATTTACTTAATATTTAATTACTGATATATAAATGTTAAGTAAATATTTATGAATTGTAAAATGGCACGACCACATTTAACCTTAGATAAATGGTTATCGACTGACACGGACTTAAAAAAAGATTTCTTGGATCAAGAGAGCTACATGAAGGAAAGTCTATTAACTGAGCTTGATGAACCTAGCCAAAAGATTGTTTACATATCTACAAATCACCCCCAACCTAGATCACATGAGAATTTAATATCAGATTCTCTACAAAACCCGGCTAGGACATCCCACACAAACGAAAGATTTACAAACCCCCTCATATGTGAGACAACAAATTTTATTATTAAAACTAATGATGAACATTTTTCAATTTTAAAAAAGAAATTCCTTTTATTTAAATACCACTCTGAGAAAAAGAAAGCCAACCGTATCACCAAACAAATAACAATGGACGAAAATATATTAAAACAACTTGAGAAAATTAAAAAAAATTGTAAATTTAAAAGTCTAGATAACTGCTTAGAATTTTTAATTGATGCACATAATTTTAAATTAAGTGAAAAAGATAAAATAATATCAAGACTCAAAAAAGAGCAAAATTTAAATCATGATTATAATTTAAAGCAAGAATTGAAATTTAAGGATGAAAAAATTACAGAACTCGAAAAAGAACTCGTGCACCAAAAAAATATCATCCACGAAAACATGAGCAAATCTGCAAAAGAATTTGAGGAATACCTAATTCAATTGGCTATAAATCAAACCATTGAATTAGAGAAAATTAAAGCTTTTTTAGGCGAGATTAACGAAGCAGATCAACAAAGCATTAACCAAACTCTTGCACCCGAAGCACTTAGCGAAATTGAAACTCAATTGAGAAATGAATGCGCAAAACAAAAGCAATTTTTAACAATCAAAAATCAACCAAATACCAATTATGCTTTAGGATTTGATCAGCATCATCAATATGGCAGTACCGTACAAAATGACGATGAAGTTGTACCAGCTCAAACCTGAGCTAACAGTTACTCATTTCTAGGAGCAAGCAGCAATAGCACACCTCATCCACTTGCTGCCTAAGAACGAGCCCCCCTCATCACCTCAATGATATTCATAATTGAACTTGGATAATCTCTTTCAATAAATCAGGACGACGCCTTAAGTGATTGACCAGCACTTCATCGCAATATGCTGTATTAAATGGGAGTTGCTTTTGCTGTGGAAAATACCGCTCTGGATGCTGTAGAAACTGTTCCCATTTTTTATTTTCATTCTGTAATTCCCTGATCTGGTTTAGATAGGTTCTATCCTGAATTTTAAATGACACACCAAAATCATCATCTTCACAGGTGTCTTTATTTTCGTTATTTTTTCTGGCTTCTGTTAAATCTAAAATTTTCTGTTTATTTGTCTCTAATCTGCTTTGAACCCATTGCAAATCAAACTCTCTAAACTTGATTTGCAGCGTGGGTAAAATCAGTTGTACTGCCTGCGAAGCATTTTTAAATCTGCCATTTTTTTGAGCATAACCAGTTAATTCTGAATAGAATATTTCAAGCTTTTTATGCAACAGCGGCGCATATCGTTTTCTTATATTCAAAATTCCATTGATTCTACGCTTCAAACTCGGGTTATAGGTGTAGACTCTACCGCCTTCATCAACAACCAACTCAATATATTTATTTAATATTTCAGAATATTTCTCATTAATCTGCTGCTGTCTATAATCACGAATCCCCTCTATTACCGTATTAATTTGACCAAGCAAATTCAGCAAGTCCTGTACCGAATACGTTTCACCAAAGAACTGCATTTGGCTATGCTCTACCATCAGTTCAACCAAAAATTCGCGTTCTGACGCTTCAAACTCAGTCTTTGGGTCAGGATCACTTATTATTTTATGTTCTCTTAAAAAACGTCCAGCATGATCCAAAAAGCAATTCAGAATTTCATCCTGCAATTGCTCAAAATCAAGAAGTGTGCAATTTTTCATTTATGAATCTAAATAATAGTTTTCAATATGTTATACCACAACTCTAGTAAAATATTATTTCTAATTATTAGTATTACATAAAGACCTACATCAAAAAAATAAGATTAAGACATAGGGATGGTCAGCCTTACTTCAAAGGTGACCCATTCAAATTAAAAAAGTTTTATGTATGGAATACCCACTTCATGAATTGCTTTCAAATTAATACTACCGAACTACTTTTTATAAAGTATCGTTCTATGACCGTTGAACTAATGACAGTAGTTTCTGACTATTATCCCCACCTCAGCAAAGCCGAAGCACTGAGAAAAGCGAATAATCAACAATTCCCTTTCTCAGTATTCAAAATAGATAAAAGTAAACGTGCTCCATTTTTGGTACACATTAAGGATCTTGCTGCTGTCTTGGATAAGCAATATTCAGAGGCATCCGAAGATTTTGCTACGTTTCATCGATGAGGCGTAGCACCTCCTCCAACTGTAATATATTTCTTCTCGCTTTCACTGATACATAACGCTGTAAACTCCCCCAAGAATCGTGCAAACTTACTTTCTGAATTTCAGGAATAGTAAAACTCTGTTCAGCTAATCGAGTACAGCCTTCATGTCTCAAGTCATGAAATCGTAAATCTTCAATCCCCAAAATTTTACAAGCTTCTCTAAACTCTTTACCCAAACTTTTGGGATTCAAAGGCAATAACAAATTTTCATTATGTCCAAGCTTTAGCATCCGTTCTCGAACTTCTGAATGTTTCAGTCTTTTGATCAGCACCTTACAAGGATCAAGTACATCAAATGACTTATGATTACCTTTAGAACCATTAGGATTCTTTAAATCATGCACTTTCCACGTTGAATGATGTGGGTCATAATCTCGAAGATACAATCGTGTTAATTCAGCTTCACGTCTGCATGAGAAAATTGCAAACCACATAATCAAATGCATTGGGTATTTAGAGCCATAACGATTTAGCTTCCATCGTTCTGCAAAATACTTCGTCAATGCAATCAATTCATCTCTCGAAGGCAGTCGGTCTCTTTTTTGACTGGAGGATATTTGACGTGTTTTTCTTAACTGAGCAGTAGCCTTATCAAAGCTATTTAAATCAATATCCATTTCCCACATAACAGCAGCATGAGAAAGAACACCTCTGATATGTAAAAGCTCATGTTGCAGTGTACTAGTCGCAATAGGTTCAAGATCGAGGTACGGAATTCCACCCTTCCTTAAAGCCACATGCTCGGCCAAATGTACTGATTTTATTTTTGTGATAATATTGCGCGCAATTGGTAGCTTCTTAATTAAGAGCAGAGAATAGCGTTTCGTCCTTCCGTACTCGCTCCCGACTTCATCCAAATATTTATCTATGGCATCTGATAAGGTCAGATCAATCAACTTTTCTTTGCCAAGCAAAATATCAGGATTTTCTTGAATTTCGACTTCTCTTTTCTTAATCCAGTTTTCAGCTAATTTCTTTGAGTGAAATGTTTTACTTTCAGAAAAAGCAGGAAAGCCCTTTCGAGTGATTCGAATCGCAGCACGATAGTTAACTTTACCATCTGCACCTTTCCTTGCTGTAATTGAACCCATAATTTACACCAAAAGCTATTTTTTCTATTATGGTGTAAAATTTGGTGTAAATGCAAACGGATTCACCCACCTAAACACAGGTTCAAACAAATTCTCGCAGGTTGCAGAATATAGATTAAAGGTATGATTTTTAATGACTATTAACAAAAACATTGAAAACACTCAATCTCCGAGAATCAGCGTAGCCCCGATGATGGATTGGACGACCAAAGATTATCGTTTCTTTGCCCGCTTATTTAACCCGAATGTCATCCTTTATACCGAAATGGTGACCACTGGCGCGATTCTGTTTGGCGGTGCAAATCGTCATCTCGACTATAACAATGAAGAACACCCGATTGTGCTACAACTCGGTGGCTCAAATCCTAAAGACTTAGCCACTTGTACCAAAATGGCACAAGACTGGGGTTATGATGAAGTCAATTTAAATGTCGGTTGTCCAAGCGACCGTGTACAAAATAATAAAATCGGGGCCTGTCTCATGGCAGAACCTGACCTTGTCGCTGAATGTATTGCTGAAATGCAAAATGCCGTGGAGATTCCAGTCACGGTAAAGCACCGTATCGGGATTGATGACATGCATTCTTATGAAGAAATGCTACATTTTGTCGATACAGTCGCGAAAACGGGCTGCGATAATTTTATCGTACACGCACGTATTGCCTTGCTTCAGGGGCTTTCTCCGAAAGAAAACCGTGACATTCCCCCACTACGTTATGAAGATGTCTATCGTTTAAAGCAAGAACGTCCAAATCTATTGATTGAAATTAATGGCGGGATCAAAACCTTTGCTGAAACACAGGAACATCTCAAACATGTTGATGGTGTGATGATTGGTCGTGAGGCCTATCATAATCCCTATCTTTTGGCTGAGATTGGTCAATTATGGAATTTGGATCTACCTGATCGTTTTGAAATTATCGACCAAATGCTGCCTTATATTGCAAAGCGTATGCAAGAAGGTGCGCCTTTGTCGATTATCACGCGCCATATTCTTGGGCTATTCCAAAACCTTCCGGGCGCTCGCAAGTGGCGTCAGGCTTTAAGTGGTGGTAATGCCAAGACTTTTGCCGATGTTGAAAATGCAATTCTTAACATTAAAGACGCAATGCAACGCACCGAAGATTATTTAAAAGAACACACTCTAGCTCAGTAATTTAGAACGTTGATCTAAACGAAAAAAGCGAAGCATCTGCTTCGCTTTTTTATGTTTCACCGTTATAGCCGAGTACAAACTTTCACTAAAGCACGCTTGTGTATATTGGTGACACATTTTATTGTTTCAGTCTTAAAATCATAATGATAGGAAATATACTTTCCTGCAATAAGCTCGCTGACAAAGGGTTCTTTTCTAAAGTAAGCCGTAGTTATACAACCATGTAAATCAGGGGTGGCATTTACTTTAATCTGTTCAACAAATTGACTTTGCTGATGAATTTGATCCTGTAATTTTAAAATACGATTCATATTTTGAAATTCTACGGATTGAGCAATCTGTTGTATATTTTTAAAATGACAAGCCTGCGTGACATCATCATGATGCTGATGCATTGACCAAACCAATAATGACTGTATATCACTCATCATTTCTTTGGCTTCATTGACCTGATTTAAAACATAAAAATGACGAACGGTTGAGTAAATAGCATATACAACACCACAACTCAAAATGATCCCTAAAGCCACTATTTTAACATCAAGTTTGGAATGCCCTGAAAGATGAGTCATGGAGCTGCTTTATCCCTTTATATTTTAAAAGTGCTTCAGGCGAACTCTTCTTTTATATAAGAGCTTAACCGGTAAATTTACTCAGAGCACGCCAGTATTTGTCTTTAAACAAACTGACCTCTATTTCAAAGTTGCCTTTATATTTTTCAATCACTTGATCAATGACCTTGGATGGTTTTCTAAACTCTTTACACGCAAAATATATAGTTCTTAAGTGATTACCCGTTTCACGACCTATATTTAAATAGCCATCCACATCCTTAAGCTCTTGTAATAATGCATCTTCTATCAAATCCAGTAGTTCATAATCTGTAGACGCAGGCATACCATTTGAATGCTGACCATCATAGGAGATTTCTATCAGCATCATCCACGGATGTGAGGCTTTTTGATCCCATGTTAAAAGTGTACGATTTAAAGTCGCCAGCAACGGTAGACCTTCATTGGTTTCACCTTCCAAACTGACAAATTCATCGGCATCCGTATTTGAACGGGTAATTTTGTCTAATCTTGAAATTTCACTACTTTTTAAAATTAAAATGTTTTTGAGCAAGTGAATCGGTAGCAATTCTTTTTCGGCATCTTGCTTAGACTGCACAGAAACATTGTCCAATTTGGTAACCGCATCGTACTCGCCCAAATAGTTGTCGAGGAAAATATACACAGCCTGTAAAAACGCATCGTTTTCAGCTGCATTATATTCATCATGTACCACGACCAGATCAATCTCATCGGGATATTCGGCTTGCTGGTTAAAATAAAAAGATAAAGTCTCCTGACTAAACTCATAACCATGCATATTAATCCCGACTTGATGAATATCGCTTTCAGGTTTAAGCGCAGTGAACTTCCACCCTGCAATCTCAGGTGCAGCCGCAATCAGCTCTTCCACAAAAACAATATTTGGAATGATGCCATCGGGGGTAAGAATTAATTCAGCTGTTTGTGGGGTTAACATGCCTGTCAGAAAAAAGATGCCGCTATGAACTTTTTCCAATTCAGGCGTCAGTCGATCAAAGAAATCTCGCTCGATTTCAGTTTTACTGCCTTGATCCACAATGTGATGAAAATGCTGTTGATGCTGCTGAAACCATTGCCAAAATGCAGTATATGCATTTTCATTCGCAGGCATTTTTTGTTTTTGAGAACCCCATAATTTTTTTAAAAAGCTCATTTTTCTTTTCTCTTTTTTCTATTGGTTTCAATCTTTTTTGTGGTCTATGGACTGTATCAATATATCGATGGATACAGTCCAATTAAACCTAAAACAGTCTTATTGTTTCGCTTTCATTCCATCTAATTTTTTCAGCACTTCCGCCACTGCCACCATCGCAAAGCTTGAAGTCACCACCACCGCAGAACCATAGCCACCACAGCGTAGGCCTGCACTTGGACACACATCTGCACTGGAAAATGGATTATCAATCGAATAGACACAGCTAATGCCAAACTTTTCTTTTGGTTTTTTACAAATCCCCATTCCACGCAACTGGGTTCGAAGCTTTGCCAACATGGGATCTTGTTCGGTTTTAGACAAATCAGCCACTCGGATTTTCAATGGGTCGAGCTTACCACCCGCTCCCCCTGAAACAATCAATGGGATCTTATTAAAACGACAGTGCAACATCAGTGCTAATTTAGCTTTGACGTCATCAATACAATCTAAAATTAAGTCTGGTCGATGTTCTAAAATTTCTTTGACGTTTTCTGGGGTCAAATAGTCATCGATCAAATTGATTTTGATCCGTGGATTGATGGATCGGCAACGCTCGGCCATCACTTCAATTTTTTCATGACCTAAGGTCGAACTCATAGCAGGCAATTGGCGGTTAATATTCGAAGCCGCAATCGAGTCCATATCAACCAGTGTTAATTCGCCAACGCCTGTACGCGCTAAAGCCTCGACTGCCCACGAACCTACCCCACCAATTCCGATCACCATCACATGACTTTTTTCATAATATGAAAAGGCCTCGTCTCCATAAATTTTGGCTACACCCGCAAAACGGCGGTCATATTCATCATGTTGCAGATCAGTCATGCGTACATCTATATCGGTAAAATCGTGTTCATTTTACCTGAATACGACCTTGGATTGAATGTATCGCTACAAACAATAAAGCCCTGCTACTGACAGGGCTTTATTTCATTGAGATTAGGCTGCAATTAAATTACGCAGTACATAATGCAAAATGCCGCCAGCTTTAAAGTATTCCACCTCATTCAAGGTATCAATACGGCACAACACTGTAAATTGGTCTTGGCTGCCATCTTCTCGAAGTACCTGAATATCCAAAGTTTGATGCGGCTGAATATCATCCGACAGTCTATGAATCGAAAGTATTTCACGACCTGTCAAATTTAAGGATTGGCGCGTTTGTCCATCGACAAATTGCAATGGCAATACTCCCATACCAACCAAATTCGAACGGTGAATTCGTTCAAAACTTTCGGCAATCACCGCTTTAACGCCCAATAAGTTCGTACCTTTGGCAGCCCAGTCGCGCGATGAGCCTGTACCATACTCTTTCCCAGCAATAATAATTAATGGCGTATGTTGCTGCTGATAAAGCATAGAAGCATCATAAATGGGCAAGTTTTCTCCGGTTGGAATATAGATCGTGTTTCCACCTTCTTCTCCACCGAGCATTTCATTCTTAATACGGATATTGGCAAAAGTGCCTCGCATCATCACTTCATGGTTCCCACGTCGAGACCCATAAGAGTTGAAGTCTTTGGGTTCAACCCCTTGTTGTTGCAAATAGCGTCCAGCGGGGCTGTCCTTCTTGATATTACCCGCTGGGGAAATATGATCGGTGGTGACCGAGTCTCCAAGCACAGCCAAAATACGTGCCTGTTCAATATTGGTAATCGGTTTCGGTGGCTGACCAATCTCTTCAAAAAATGGCGGATGGCGAATATAGGTTGAATTCTCTTGCCAAGCATAGGTCTGACTTTGAGGAATCTGAATCGCCTGCCATGCTGCATCACCATCAAATACTGCGGCATACTCTTTATGGAACATCGCGGTATTTACGCTCTGTAGCGCATGATCAATTTCAGCCTGACTCGGCCAAATATCTTTCAAGTAAACCGCTTGCCCATCTTTGCCTAGACCAATCGGTTGCGTGGTCAGGTCTGTACGGATATTGCCCGTCAAACCATAAGCCACCACCAAAGGCGGCGAAGCCAACCAGTTGGTTTTCACCAGAGGATGCACACGCCCTTCAAAGTTACGGTTGCCTGAAAGCACTGAAGCAACATTAAGATCATGGCACTGAATCGCTTCTTCAATCGGTTCAGGCAGCGGTCCAGAGTTACCGATACACGTTGTACAGCCATAGCCGACAAGGTTATAACCCAACTCATCCAAATACGGTGTTAAACCTGCCGCAACCAAATAATCAGTCACCACTTTAGAACCAGGCGCAAGCGAACTTTTCACCCACGGTTTACGCTGTAGGCCTTTTTCAATGGCTTTTTTAGCGAGGAGTCCCGCGGCTAACATCACGCTGGGATTGGACGTATTGGTGCATGAGGTGATGGCTGAAATGACCACATCACCATGATTCAAGGGGTAAGATTTTCCATCAATGGTGCAAGATGGCTCCTCATGCGGTAGATTGGCTTTTTTAGCTTCAACAGCCGTGCCACCACCTTCATTTTCTAAACGCTCTTTGGCTTCTTTGGCTGGCTTGAGATTTAGTTCCATCAAATCATGAAAAGTTTTAGGTACATCTGACAGCAAAACACGATCTTGCGGACGTTTAGGGCCTGCCAAACTGGCCTGCACGGTGCTCATGTCCAAGCTCAAAGTATCGGTAAAAACGGGTTCATCACCTGCATTTCGCCATAAGCCTTGCGCTTTGCTATACGCTTCAACCAAATCAATCCGTTGTTGCTCACGACCTGTCAACGCTAGATAGGCCAAGGTCACGTCATCAATCGGGAAGAAACCACAGGTTGCACCATATTCAGGGGCCATATTGGCAATAGTCGCGCGGTCAGCCAAAGGCAAGTCGGCCAAACCATCGCCATAGAATTCAACAAATTTACCAACCACGCCTTTTTGGCGTAGCATTTGTGTGATGGTTAAAACCAAATCCGTTGCGGTAATGCCTTCATTGAGTTTTCCTGTGAGTTTGAAACCGATGACTTCAGGAATCAACATAGATACAGGCTGCCCAAGCATCGCCGCTTCAGCTTCAATCCCGCCAACACCCCAACCGAGCACGCCTAAGCCATTGATCATGGTGGTATGTGAATCTGTTCCCACCAAGGTATCAGGGAACGCAAAAGTTTGTCCCTCATCCTCCCCCAGCCACACCGCTTGGGCCAGATACTCTAAATTGACTTGGTGGCAAATTCCTGTACCGGGCGGGACAACACTGAAATTATTAAAGGCCGATTGTCCCCAGCGTAGGAATTGATAACGCTCACCATTGCGTTGCATTTCAATTTCGACATTTTCAGCAAAGGCATCTTTATCCGCAAAATGATCGACCATCACGGAATGATCAATCACCAAATCGACAGGGGACAAAGGATTAATCAAATTCGGATCGCCACCCGCTTGTGCCATTGCAGCACGCATGGCTGCCAAGTCAACCACGGCGGGAACCCCAGTGAAATCCTGCATCAGTACACGTGCAGGCCGATATTGAATTTCTTGATCAGAGCTTCTGTTTTTTTGCCAATCGACTAGGGCTTGAATATGCTCTACTTTTACACTTTTTTGATCTTCAAAACGGAGTAAATTTTCGAGTAAGACCTTTAAAGACTTGGGTAATTGATCAATATTACCCAATGTTTGGACGGCTTGAGGGAGGTTAAAAATTTGATAGGATTTTTCACCCACCGTGAGTGTTTGTAATGCATTGAAACTATTGATTTTGCTATATCTGGCCATTCGGTTGCCCTCCCAGTATTGGCGAATTTATTTATTATGATGTTCTTTCTTTAATGTAAGCCTGTTTAGAAAAGAATGTGTTCCCTTTTGGTTATCTTATTTTTATCGAGATTATTGTCTTATTCTTCTAAAATTTTAAATACAATGCAGCCAATGAGTTTTGCCAGAGTTGAGCTGCTAGCGAGCGCTCAGACTGATCCAGTGTCTGTGCGAGACTCTCCAAAACATAAGGTAAATTCACTGGCGTATTGCGGGTACGGTGCTCAGTCGATGTTTGACAACACAACGGCGTCATATCAGGACAGTCCGTTTCAATCACCAAATGTTCACTACCAAGTGCTTGCACCACTTGATGCAATTTTTTGGCGTTTGGATTAGTGATTTGCCCTGTCACCCCAATTTTAAAACCGAGTTTGACCAAGGCCTTGGCTTCTTCCACCCCACCACTAAAGGCATGAGCGATACCACCAAATTTGAATTTTTGGGCTTTTAAAATGGCAATGCTTTCTGCATGTGCTTTGCGAATATGTAATAACACTGGCTTTTGATATTGCTGAGCAAGTTCCAGTTGTTCAGAAAAATAAGATTGCTGCTTGGCGAAAAGTGCAGGCTGTTTATGCTCTTTTAAAAAGGTGTCTAAACCAATTTCACCCACAGCCACACAGTCCTGCTGCTGCAAAACCTGCTCTAAACGCTGTAAGTGTTCAGTCTGATGCTGTTCGATATAAAACGGATGTAAACCTGGGGCAAGATAAGAGCATGGAACATTCTCCCAGCTTTTGAGTTGCTGATGGGTCTGAATCAGCGCATCAAATCGTGATTCAAGAAAACCAATAAGGACCAGTGCCTCTACCCCAACACGTTTTGCTTGCTCAGCCAAATGCTGCCGATCAGTATCAAAATCGGCAACATCAAAATGAGTATGGGTGTCGAACAGAGGCAAACTCATACTTGATTAGCTCTTGGCTTCTGAAGCAGCCTGTGCGCTCTGTTTGGCTTTGGGTAAGTATTCAGGCTTTAAAATTTTCTGGAGTTGATCATAGCCAAGAGTTAAGCGCGGTAAACCCACCACATAAGGGCCAATTTCATACTCGCCATATTGCAAAATCAGACCTTCAGTGCCCAAGTAATAATTGTTACTCAAGCTAAACTTCCACGCTTGCTCATATTCATCGACATTGGTCGCTAACTTAGAGTCCACAACCCAAGCACGAAAGGCTTCATGCGCTACTCTATTTAACGCCGCCTTCTGATTCGGCAACAATAGATCATCCAAACTCACCAGCTTTTGCTGCTTCAAGTCAAAATTGTAATAATGTTGTGACGATGAACCATGTGCACCGCCTAAGTAGCTGCTGGTGTTCAACACCACCGTAGCCAAAGGGTCTTTGGCATTTAGAATTTTAGGCTTAATCATCAAACTAATTTGATGGTTCGAACTTAAAGCTTTCAACTCTTGGTCTAAACCCAGAAAAGCAGCCAAATAAGGTTGAACTTGTTTCTCTAGTTTCAGTTTAGGGGTGATGACTTGGCCCACTACTGCAGGTTCAGAACTTGCCGCCACCGCACTTGATGCCGTGGTATCAGAACTGCTATGCATCGGCGAAATATCAATAATCTGCGAGAGATCTTTCACAATTTGTTGATCAATAAAATCATCAATAAATGCTTGATTACTTTGCAAACGATCAATGTTTAATTCAGGGCAAGCATTGCCATCACACTCAGGTAATTCGAATTGTAATTTTTCTGTGTCACCGACCAGCTTTAAGGCTGTTTCTGCCTCTGAAGCCGCTGTGGTTTGCGTTGCAGGAGTTTGAGGCTCTTTATCTTTTGGTTGGCAGGCTGTCAAACTGATGGCAGCTGCAAGTACGCTGATTGTAAATATTGTTTTGCTTTTTAACATAAATAACCTATTACCTTGTGAAGCCAGCTCTTGCTTTGGCCAATGCACTAAAACAACTGGGTATAGACATCGGCTTTTAATACCTGTTGAGTTTGTGCTTTCGTCAAATAAATATCAAGCTGGGTCCCATCTTTTACAATCTCATGAGTCCGATAATGTAAACCAATGCCCTCTTGGTCAAAAAACCAATCTGCTTGCCCCCAGTACAACTTCACTGGTGCAGATTTTCTCACTTCAGGTTCTTGTTTCTTCAACCAGTCTTGATACGCTTTTTGCACCAACACATTCATCGCCAGTTGCTGTTTCGGGTGAATTAAATCTAATAATGCCACCGCTTTTTGATTTTTACGATCTGCAACAAAGAAATAATAACGTTCCTTAACATTTACATTCTCTTGATTGGTATCAACCCCAATTTGCATGAGCACAAACTGATTGCGCTGATACGGTATACGCGTATACATTGCCAAGCTATAAGCCTTATTACCCTTGAATTCGGCTTGCCATGTATCCGACTTTTTCACATAGGCATTAATGGCTTGCTGTAAGCTCATGTCTTGTTTTAAGCCAATTTGATCTTGAATTACGCGAGCCTGACTTTTGGCAATCCATTGGTTTAACCACGGATCTGCCGTTGTTAAGCTTTGCAGATCTAATTCAATACAGTTCTTGGTTTCACAAAATGGCTGTGCAATATCAGCCGCTTGTTGCTGAATATTCAAATACGGTAACACTTCAGCCTGCTCTGTTTTAAATACCGAGCTTTTGGCATCTGTGTCTGTTTCAGATTGTTTAGAGGAGTCACATGCCGTCAATAAGACAGTCAAACTCACCAATATTGTATAAATAGCCTGTTTCTGCAACATGCGTCTTCCATGAAATTCATGATTAAAATAAAGTATCTTGCATAATAAAACAGCTTCACGAAGAAGCTGTTTTATTTTTTAACATCCCGATTAGTGTTCGCGGGTATTGCGGAACACGATGTCTGGATAACGCTCTTGCATCAATTGTAAGTTCACACGACTCGGTGCCAAGTAGGTCAAGTGACCACCGCCATCTACCGATAGTTGGTCATGTGCTTTTTTCTTAAATTCATTGAATTTTTTGTCATCATCACATGACACCCAGCGCACAGTGTTAATGCTCACAGGCTCGTAGACGCAGTCGACTTTGTATTCTTCTTTCAAACGGTATGCCACCACTTCAAACTGAAGCACACCTACCGCACCAACAATCAAGTCATTGCTATTTTGCGGCATAAAGACCTGTGTTGCACCTTCTTCTGAAAGTTCTTTTAAGCCTTTTTGTAACTGCTTCGACTTCAATGGATCTTTCAAACGTACACGGCGGAACATTTCAGGGGCGAAGTGCGGAATACCTGTAAATTGCAATTTTTCACCTGAGGTAAAAGTATCGCCAATTTGAATCGTACCGTGGTTATGTAAACCAATAATGTCCCCCGGCCATGCTTCTTCTAAATGCTGACGATCACCAGCTAAGAAAGTCAAAGCATCACTAATACGCACATCTTTATCTAGACGCACATGCTTCATTTTCAAACCTTTTTCATATTTGCCTGAACAAATACGCATAAAGGCAATACGGTCACGGTGTTTCGGGTCCATATTGGCTTGAATTTTAAAGACAAAGCCAGTAAAACCCTCTTCAGTTGCTTCAACCAAACGATTTTCTGTTGGGTGCGCTTTAGGTTCAGGTGCATAGTTGCTAAATGCATCTAACACATGGTCTACACCAAAGTTACCCAGCGCTGTACCAAACAATACAGGCGTTTGACGACCCGCAAGGAACTCTGTGCGGTCTAAAGGCTCATTGGCCATTTGCACCAACTCTAGAGACTCTTCAAATGCCGCCCAAGCCAGCTCACCGACTTTTTCACGTAAGTCTGGATAGTCATAACCATCACGAACTTCAATTTCGGTAATGGTTGAACCAAAACCAGCTTTATAAACATAAAACTTCTCTTCGATCAGGTTAAATACACCAGCGAAGTCACGACCTGTACCGAGCGGCCAAGTGATCGGCACACATTTGATTTTGAGAACACTTTCAATTTCATCCAACAGCTCTAAAGGCTCACGGATTTCACGGTCCATTTTGTTGACGAATGAAATAATTGGGGTGTCACGCATACGACACACTTCCATCAATTTGATGGTACGGTCTTCGACCCCTTTTGCACCATCGATCACCATCAAAGCTGAATCGACCGCCGTTAAGGTACGATACGTATCTTCTGAGAAGTCTTCGTGTCCTGGGGTGTCCAGTAGGTTGATCATTTTGTCTTTAAATGGAAACTGCATTACAGAGGTGGTAATCGAGATTCCACGCTCTTTTTCCATTTCCATCCAGTCCGATGTCGCAGCACGGTCAGATTTACGGCTTTTTACCATCCCCGCAACCTGAATCGCTTGTCCCCATAACAATAGTTTTTCGGTCATGGTGGTTTTACCCGCATCGGGGTGGGAAATAATCGCAAAGGTGCGACGCTGCGCAACTTGCGCGGCTAATTCATTTTTAAACATAAATTAAATCTGCAATTGATCATAGCCCTTATGATCAATACGATCATAAAGTCCTATAAAAGAAATTCTAAATTGGGCTAATTGTATCCGAATACCGCTTGAGCTTCTATTGTCTTTTATCAAGCGAAGCGAGAAAGCGCCTCACGCCAAAGCGTTTCAATGAGTGGCTTAATTGAAATAAGTTGACGATGTGTACTCAAACTCTTCTAAGCGCTTAACATCCATAGGCATACCCAACAAATAGCCTTGTAACTGCTGACAGCCTAAACGCGACAAGATTTCCATTTGCAAAGGACTTTCTACACCTTCTGCCGTCACGACTAAACCTAAGCGAATCGCTAAATGAACAATACTTTCTAAGATCATTTCATCTTTTGAGCCAACAGTCAGCTCATGAATAAAACCGCGATCAATCTTCAACTCATCTACAGGTAGGTTCTTTAAATATAAAAAGCTGGAATGTCCTGTCCCAAAGTCATCAATCGCCAAACGAATCCCCATTTCACGTAAACGCTGTAAGGTACGAATGCTGGCTTCGATATGGTGCATGGCGGTACTTTCAGTGATTTCAATAATTAAATGATTTGGATTGACTTTATATTTATCAAAAAGATGCTCAAGATTATTAAATAAATGCTTATGCTCAAACTGCACCGCCGATAAATTCACGGCAATTGGATAGAGTTCAATTTTCTCTCGCTCCCAGATTTGCAGTTGTTTACAGGCTTGCTCCAAAGCCCAATAGCCCATTTGGATGATCAACCCTGTTTTCTCCGCACCTTTAATAAACATATTGGGGGTCAACAAACCTAAAGTCGGATGTTTCCAGCGAATCAATGCCTCGACCCCACAAATCCGTTGATCTTGGATGGTAAATTTAGGCTGATAATACAAAACAAACTGTTGTTCTTCTACGGCTTTATACAAGTCATTGATCAGCTTAGTTTGGCTTTTCGCTTCTTGTTGGTCAAAACTGTAATTAAAAATAGAATAGGTATTTCGTCCCTGATATTTTGAGGTCAGCATCGCTGCATCGGCATTAATCAATAAATCTTGCAAATTACTACCATGCTCAGGATACATCGCAATACCAATACTGGCCGACACATTGATTTCTTTACCCGCAATCAAAAAGCTATCTTGAATCAACTCCAGTACTTGCTCGGCCATTTGGCACGCTTGCTCAGCAGTCGCCTGCTCCAGCACCATTAGAAACTCGTCCCCACCAATTCTGAGAATTTTTTCATTTTTACTTAAGTTACGATGAATCCGAGTGGTCAGTTGAACCAATAATTGATCCCCAACATGGTGCCCAAAGACATCATTCACAGCTTTAAAGCGATCTAAATCGATATACAAAAAGGCGATACTTTCATTTCGGAGGCGGTGATCTGTAAACAAGAAATGGGCGTATTCTGCCAAATACAATCGATTGGGGAGCTTGGTTAAATTGTCCTGTACCGCCTGATTTGCCAACTCTTTATTGGCCAGAGAAAGTTGAATATTACGCTCTTCTAAACGTTGTTCCAGTACAGCAACAACAAATGCCGCCACCAAAATCAAAGAGGTAATAAAGATAACAACAAATAAAACAATGCTTTGACCTGCTTCAAGGGGCATCACCAGCTTGTCACTATGGGTTGGATAGAACGAGACTGCTAGCATACCGGTATAATGCATACTCACGATGGTCAAGGCCATCATCCCTGCAACATACCATTGGTACAACAGTTTCTTACTGACTGCACTTTTATATTTAAAGATCAGCCAAAAGGTTAAACCCGAGCCACTAATGGCAAGTAAAATAGAAAAAACTGTTAATAAAGGATCGTAAACACTCAGATAGCCCTCAATAATCAGCCCCATCATGCCAGTATAATGCATGCCCGAAATACCAAGCCCCATCAATACCGACCCCAAAACCAATCTTAAAAAAGGTAAGGTCTGACGCGTGGTCAACCAAATTGAAAAAACAGATGCAATAAAAGCAATAAAAAAAGAAAGAATTGTCAGTGCAGGGTCAAAATAACTATGCGTCGGCAAATCACAAGCCAACATACCCACAAAATGCATGGCCCAAATGGCACAGCCTAAGAAAAAACTACTGAGTAAAATGAGCACTGTTTGAAATTTTTTACGCCAAGTACGAAATAATAAGCGTTCGGTCGACACTGCAAAAAAACACGCCAACAATGCCACAACAATTGAACCTAATACCAAACTAAAATCGTAATGCACATGCATCATATAAAATGTCCGTATTAATTTCTCTTTTTCTTCATTTATATCCTTTTTATCAAAGGCGAAAAGCATTACTACCCGATTAAGAATCTTATACAAACAGGTTCAGGTCAAGAAAAAATCACAGAGATATCATTAGAATTTATAGATTTATTTTACCTAGCAGATTGCTTTGGCAGCCTGCCAATCCCACATTTGTGTTTTGAATCACAATTTAAATAAAAAGCCAGTCGAAACTGGCTTTTTAATACATTGCGTCAGAGATTAAACTATTTTGCAGTGCCTTTTTGCAACTTGACATAATCCAACAAGACATTTGCAGATTCAGTCACAAATGCTTCCTCTTCAGGCAATGCAGGACGTTGATTCGCTTTCATTTTAGCGCGTGCTTCAACCAAAGCTTCCATAGAAGCTTGATAGCTTTCCCAGTTTGCATAAGGCTTTTGCCCTGCAATCTGACGGCGCTTGTTTTCCGAGTCTAAAGTCTGTTTTTCCAGTGCCAACAATTCAGCTTTACGTTGATCAATATCTAAAACCACACGTTTTTGATCTTCGGTCTTTTTCGAGATTTCTTTACGCTGTTCAAGATAGTTAAACTGCGGGTCGACTTTAACGCGTGCTTGCGACAACTCACCTAAACGTTTCACATACGGTGCAATACTGCCTTCACGTTTAAACGGTGCAGTTGGAATGGTGTCCCACTCAAGCGCATTTTTCGCTTTACGCTCACCAAACTCTTCATTGTAAATATCTACCAGCTTCACGTCTGGAATCACGCCTTTGTTCTGCGTACTGCCACCCGTTACACGGTAAAACTTACGTTGCGTTAGTGTCGCTTGACCATGCGCCAAGTTGTCGAGCTGAACTTGTGCGGTTCCTTTACCTGTGGTGGTGCTACCAATCACAATGCCACGTTCATAGTCTTGAATCGCAGCAGAATAAATTTCGCTTGCAGATGCAGATGCTAAATTCACCATCACTGCCAATGGACCCGCATAGGTTTGCGCACCATTGTCATCGTCTTCGAAAACGCTCACATTGCCATTACCATCTCGAATTTGCACCACAGGACCTGACTTAATCACCTGTCCAAGCATGCGAGCCACTTCTTCAAGCGAACCCCCTGGGTTATTACGTAAGTCGATAATAATCCCTGAGACATTCTTGGCCGCTAAAGTTTTCAGCGCATTGTTGGTATCTTCAGATACAGAGCGATATTCTGTGCCCGCACGACGTGCACGATAGTTCAAATAGAAAGACGGAATTTCAATCACACCAAAGGTGTATTGTTGTCCATCACGCGCTACATTCACGGTACGTGAACGTACCCCAGCATCTTCTTCTTGAATGACGTCACGGGTAATGGTCACATTACGTGCTTGGCTCATCGGCGCACCTGAACCGAGTAACCGTATGGTAACTTTGGTACCACGTTTACCACGGATTAAGCCCACAATTTCATTGCTCGGCCAACCGATCACATCCACCATTTTTTCGCCATCTTGCGCCACACCAATGATGCGGTCACCCGACTTCACCTGTCCAGACTTGCTCGCAGGACCACCTTCCACAATGGTTTCGATTTTGGTGTAGTCTTCATTGCCCCGTTCAGGTCGAATCGACACCCCAATCCCTTCAAGCTGCAAAGTCGTCTGACGGTTCAATTCCATTGCATCGACAGGTGGGAAATAGTTACTGTGCGGATCATAGGTAAGCGTCATTGCATTGAGTGTTTTGTCTAACACATCATCACTTTTCACCCGTGAAATACGTTCTAACTGGCGCATATAACGCTTGGTTAAGGTTTGTACTGGGGTTAAATCTTCCGAGCTAGTGAGATCTTGTCCATTGGCCAATTCTGGATTGGCTTTAAGCGCTTTTTGCTTCGCCAACTCTTCTTCTTTACTGATAGTCAAATTAATCAGCTGCGAAACCAACATTTTGTTCCAATGCTGACGCTGCGCCGCTTCATTGGCAAAATACGGTGCCTTTTCACGATCCGTTTCGATATAAACATTGGCTTGTTTTAAATTCTGCGGCTTTTTCAGCTCATCCAACATATAGGTATAAAACTGGGTCAAACGATCACGATACTGTGCATGAATCGCATACGGCCCACTTAAGTCACCTGCTTTTAAAGCCGCACCTAAGTTGGAGCCATATTTACGCTTATAACTCTCTACTTCAGAGGCAAGAAACAGCGAATGGTCTGGATCTAAACTATCCAGATAGAAATCGAGAATACGCGCCGATGTTTTCGCATCTAAACGTTGATTGAGATAATGTTGACGATCAACCAAGGTCGCCAGTTGACGAGACACCAAAGCCTGCTCCTGCGACGGAACAATAGCTTGTTTGGTTACAGCGGTAGTTTCAGTCGCTGCAATGGCTTCATTAATGGCATGGGTGAAAAAGAATCCACCCGTTGCAATTGCAACCGCACAAGCAATGGTTTGAAGTTTCATAAATAATTCTTAGTTCCTTGGTTTTTGACCAAAATTACAATGTCATTTTTCGACATGAATTGAGAATATTCAAAATCTTAAACAACTTAATCTGTTTATGTCGTGTAGTTTTATCATAATCTGTGCTGACAAAATGTAGCAAATCATTGCAAAATTCGGGTATTGTTTTCGACGACCTGTTTCGCTCACCTTTCAGAGCCAAAACAGTCACTGACCAAAAAATCAAATACGGACACCCAATATGATTGGCGCATTGATGCTCGACATCGCAGGCACAGAACTTACTCAAGAAGATATTGCACTATTACAAGCACCGCAAGTCGGTGGCATGATTTTATTTGGACGAAATATTGAGTCTCCTGCACAAGTTCGCGCCCTAACCGACCACATGCGCCGAATTCGTCCTGATATTTTGATTGCTGTCGATCAAGAAGGTGGACGTGTGCAACGCTTAAAACAGGGCTTTAGCCTACTTCCAGCCATGGGTAAGTTTGGCGAGCTATTCTTAAGCGAACCTGAAAAAGCCTTAAGCTTGGCAGAACAATCTGGCTGGTTGATGGCGACAGAAGTGCTTGCAGTCGGTATCGACTTTAGCTTTGCCCCTGTACTCGATTTAAATGACATCAGTGATGTGATTGGTGACCGTGGCTTTGCCAAAAATATTCAAGACATCGTACCGCTGGCCAGTGCGTTCCTAAAAGGGATGAAAGCCGCAGGCATGGCATCGACAGGCAAACATTTCCCCGGCCATGGTTCAGTCAAAGCAGACTCGCATGTCGCAGCAGCCATCGACTCACGCACATATGATGAAATTTATGCCAAAGATATGCAGACCTTTATCAAACTGATGCCACAGTTGGATGCACTCATGCCTGCCCATGTAATTTATAACCAAGTCGATCCAAACCCAGCAGGTTTTTCACCGTATTGGATTCAAACCGTTCTACGTCAACAACTGGGCTTTGATGGGGTCTTATTCTCAGATGATTTAAGCATGCAAGCCGCATGTGTTGCAGGCGGTGCAGATGCACGCATTCAAGCCGCACTCCATGCAGGCTGTGACATGGGACTGGTATGTAATGACCGAGCAGCCGCATGTGGAGCCTTGGAGGGGATCAGCCAACTGGCGCTGCCAAACCAAGCTCGCTTAGAACGCATGCGTGGTCAGATTCCAAATATCAGCGTTCAGTCGAAGCTGTATTTAGGTGAAGATTGGGCCAAAGTACGCGACCAAGTGGAACTATTTAGATTAAGTTAAGCACTTCATCTTTGACCATTTCAACCGCGACATTTCGGACAAAGGGACATCACAAAATGTCCTTTTTTCATTATGATAAACTCAAAATAAATCAACAGGCTTGCTCTGTATTGCCCAAACAACAACGCTAAAACAACAAAATATCAGGTACGGATACCATGACAGATACTTTATCGGCTCATCGCCACATCTCTTTTACTGCACACTATACAGGCTATATTTGGTATAGCATGGGCATCTCACATCCTGTGTTTACCACCCGCAAAGGGAAGTTACTGGCCAAACTGGTGCATCCACTCGAAAGCTGGGCTGAGAAATATGTCGGTGGCAGTATGCGCACGACCTTAAAACAGCGTCATCAAATGATTGATAATCACCTCAGCACACTAATCCAGCAGCATCCAAACTTACAAGTTTTAGAAATTGCCAGTGGCCTGTCCCCACGCGGCTGGAGCTTTCGCCAACAGTATCCTGAGATTGACTATCGTGAACTCGACTTACCTGACATGGCAAAAATGAAAACTCAGGCCTTAAAACAGATCGATCAGACCAGCCCAGCGGTTCTCTCCGCCGACTTATTTAGCGCGGATTTTGCCCGTGCCTTTGAGGTGTTTGACCCAAACCGCCCTTTGGTGGTGGTGAGTGAAGGTTTGATCAACTACTTTAGCAAAGACATGCTCGCTCAACTGCTACAAGGCATTATCCAATACGGACAGCAGTTTGATCAGTTATATTATCTGACTGACCTCTACCCTGAACCTGTGAAAAATAAGCTGGCTAACTTTATCTGGAGCAGTAGCAAGCTTTTAAAATGGATGTCTCGTAGCGCCTTTGGCTTTCACTTTGTCAGTCCGCCTGAAGCCACTCAGTTTTTCAAACAAGCGGGCTTTCATACTATTACCGTTCACCAACCCACTTTAGCTTTCAATAGTACTCAGGCCGATACTTCAAACTTAGATCAGCAGGATCACTTAGGTGACTTGGTCTGGTTGATACATAGCCAATGGCAAAAGCCCAATCAACCCGAGCAATAAACTTAGTCCCCATAAAAAAACAGCGATGAAATGCTGTTTTTTTATTTTTGAATTTCACTTAACTTACGGCTTCGAGCAACGTCTGTTCTTGTTTCTGATGCCCCACAAAGAGGAGCAGTCGCTCCGCGAGTTCAAAACTGCCATGTTTAAATAAGGCACGAATATAAGGCCCATCTTCGGCAAAAATTAAACATTCAATCTGAAACTCGCCTTCTTCATCGCTCAAGTGCAAAGCCAAATCACGCGGATATTTAGCCGCCACAGCAGCTAAGTCTGACTCAAAGCGTAAAAGCACCCCAAAGTAGTTCAAGTCCACCACTTCTGTCGCAATCACCAAGTCTGAATGTCGATAGCTTAAGAAAGTTTCGGGCTGTTGAATCTGAACTCGCTCTTCACCACGACGCTCCATTTCCAACATTTGTGCTCGACTAAAGGGGATAATCCCGTCTAAGTGTTGAATGGACTCGTCCTTCAGAAACGTCGCAAACAAGTGCATGGTTTCTTTACGGCGTTGTAGCTGTGGCACATGGTCTGCATTGGCAATTTGCGCATATTCCATGTCAGGACATTGCAACGCAAAGTTGGCATTTTCATGTGGCAAGGTAAAACTGTCATATTGGCCACAGGCCACCAAGACTCTGCACTGTGGAATCGGCACATCGGTGAGGCGAAGCAAACGATTACAGTTGATTTCATAGCGCTCTTGTTCTGTTGCGGTAAACTCCGCCATCTGTCTGAAGAACAAACGCTTGGCTGTGGGTGACATTCTGGTTTTATCCATTTTGGCATGATTGACCAAATACAAAATCACGGCCTGACCAAATTCATCCATGCGTTGTTCACGCATTAAATGTAACGACTCTTCCAGCAACATCCGCCAACTTTTACGGGTCTTTTGCATCACGCCCATTAAAATCATACGGTCAATCAGTTCTGGTCGTTGATCGGCCAGACAAGACGCCACCACTGAGCCCAGTGACATGCCCATCACTGAAACTTTGTCTAATCCTTCAATGTCTAACCAAACACCGAGCATTTTTGCAAGATCACTCAGTTCCAATGTTCCTGCAGACAAGCCCGTATCGATATTACGAATTTGTTGATTGGCACCCATTGAAGGCAGATCAATCAGGACAATCGGACCAGCATCGAGCAGTTGCTCAACGCAGTATTTGTAGGAATTAAAGTTTTGAAATGCCCCACCAATAATCACGATAGGCGTGCGATGGAATGACTCTGGCCGAGCAATCGCCATGTATTCGACTTTCCAGCCCTCAATCCATGTGGTTCGTGCAGGTTCTTTAAAGCTGTTACGATGGTAAACATCAAAAAAACCTACGCGTAAATTCGCGTCATCTAGCTCGGCATCCCTTTGAATCATAGAATTCATGTTCCTTCCCTCTACTCTTGCCTGTACTTTTTGTTTTGCAAGAAATGCACGATCACGCCTGTCAACGACAACAGGGTGCTCAGTGTTGTAATAATTATGCAAGGACTTCATGTCCTAAAATTCATTCTATACAGAGCACTGTTTTACACGCAACAGATTGTGTAACCGCTCATCATGTTTTAGATAAAAAACAATTTCAAAATATGTATAAGTCTGCCTATACGCTGGATTTTTTATGTAGAGACTATGCGGTCGAGTGTTAGGCTGTTACTATCTTCTGTGAAATTTCTAAGTGATCAAACCGCTATGCAAGAGTCGATTGAACAATATATGCAAACGGTAGGACAGCAAGCACGTCAAGCTTCTCGTATTTTGGCGCGTGCCTCTACCGAAACTAAAAACAATGCGTTGTCAGCTATTTATACTGCTTTAGTCAACAGTGAGCCCACTATTTTAGCGGCGAACCAAGCAGATATGAACAAAGCGCACAGCAACAACTTAGACAGTGCTTTACTTGATCGCTTAGAACTGTCTCCCGCACGCTTTAAAGGCATGTTGCAAGGCTTAAAAGATGTAATTAGCCTCAAAGATCCTGTCGGTGAAATCACCGATATGGCCTATCGTCCGTCAGGAATCCAGCTCGGTAAGATGCGCGTTCCTTTAGGCGTGGTTGGCATGATTTATGAGTCTCGCCCAAATGTGACCTTAGAAGCTGCATCTTTAGCACTTAAATCGGGTAATGCCATTATTTTACGTGGTGGTTCTGAAGCGCTCGAATCCAATAAAGCCATTGCTGAAGCCATCCAACGCGGTTTAAAACTGGCGGGTTTACCTGAACATGCGGTTCAAGTCATTAACACCGCAGACCGCGCAGCCGTGGGGCAACTGATTACACTCACCGAATTTGTCGATGTAATTGTTCCACGTGGAGGCAAAGGCCTGATTGAACGTATCAGCAATGAAGCCCGTGTCCCTGTGATTAAACACTTGGATGGGAACTGTCACATTTATGTTGAAGCACAAGCTGACCTACAAAAAGCCCTACCGATTGCGCTCAATGCAAAAACTCATCGTTACGGCGTATGTAATGCAATGGAAACTTTGCTGGTCGATGAAAAAGTCGCAGATGAGTTTTTACCGCGTGTCGCTGAGCTCTACACTGAAAAGCAAGTGGAGTTGCGCGGCTGTGCTGAAACTCAGCGCATTTTAGGTACAGCAGTCAAAACGGCGACAGAAGAAGATTGGTACACGGAATACCTCGGTCCAATTTTAGCAGTGAAAGTGGTGTCTGGTATGGAAGAAGCGATTGAGCATATCAATAAATACGGCTCACACCATACCGATTCAATCATTACAGAAAACTACTCTCTAGCTCGCGAGTTCTTGGCTGCTGTTGATTCGAGTTCTGTCATGATCAATGCCTCGACCCGTTTTGCCGATGGTTTTGAATATGGCTTAGGTGCAGAAATTGGCATCTCAACGGATAAAATCCATGCTCGTGGTCCAGTCGGTTTAGAAGGCCTGACTTCACAAAAATGGATTGTGTTTGGTGATGGTCAAATTCGCCAATAATTAATAGACACATTTAGCATATCTATGTTCAGCTCTTTCCAAAGGGCTGAACATTTTTTATATCCGAACCCCCTCTGCAAGCACTCAAAACAAAAGCATGATCATCATAAGATGCACGCGTATTTTTCTGATCCACTATCGGTTGTTGTTTTGACTTGATATCCCTTTTTTCACATAAAGGCGTTTGCCAACTCAATCATTACCATTTCAATGCGAATCCTTAAAATCTAGAGGAAATCATGCTTTTTTGATGGTCACGTTGATTGCGTATGTGATTGTGTGTGGATCTAAAATGACATATCAAAAATAAACAGGAACGCCACAATATATTCAGCTGCTTTCAGCAGATAGCGTGTTATTTTTATAGCGTTGAAGTTGATGAATAATTCATCATCATTTCATGAATAAATGAAAATCATGAACCGATAAATTTTAATTATTATTCATCAGATGGTCGATAGTGCTTAAGTCTAATCACCTAAAGTCTATCTTGGACTAAAAATATACACATGATACAACATAAAAAATGATCAAGATTGCATAAGAACGTACTGCATGAAGATCAGTTCTAGGACGGATAATTCAATTAGAATCAGGTATTAAAACGTGTCTACATCAGTATTAGTAATTAACTGCGGATCTTCATCAATTAAATATGCGCTCGTTTCTGAACGTCGTGAAGATCGTATTTTCGGTTTAGCTGAGAACTTAGGTTCTGCTGACGCTCGTATCAAAGGCATTACAGCGGGTGGTCAACCCCTTGAATTGTCTATTCCACATGCCGATCATGAAAAAGCATTGGAAACCATCTTAGAACGCCTTTCACATTATAACCCTCAAGCCATTGGTCACCGTGTAGTACACGGCGGTACATTGACCAAAGCTGAGCTTTTAACTGAAGAAATTGTCGAACGCATTCGTGCAGCAACACCACTTGCACCATTACACAACCCTGCGCACTTGGTTGGGATTGACGCCACGATGCGTTTATTCCCAGAGCTACCACAAGTGGCTGTATTTGATACAGCATTCCACCAGACTATGCCTGCACATGCTTATCGCTATGCTGTGCCAAAATTTTTATACACTGAGCATAATGTACGTCGCTATGGCTTCCACGGTACGAGCCATGCTTATGTGTCTGAACGCGGTTCAGAACTGGCAGGTAGCTTCAAACAAGGAGGTTGGTTAACCGCACACTTGGGTAATGGTAGCTCTACTTGTGCGATTTGGAATGGACAAAGTGTAGATACATCAATGGGTTTAACTCCACTAGAAGGTGTCGTAATGGGCACACGCAGTGGTGATGTCGATCCAAGCTTACATAGTTTCCTTGCCAATAACCTAGGCTGGGACATTTATAAAATTGATAAAATGTTGAATAGCCAATCGGGCTTACTCGGGTTGTCTGATCTTTCGAATGACATGCGTACTTTGATTGAAGCCTCAGAACAAGGCAATGAAGATGCAACTTTAGCCATTGAAGTGTTCTGCTATCGCCTCGCAAAATCATTGGCCGCACTAAGCTGTGGTCTACCACGTCTTGATGGCTTATTCTTCACGGGTGGTATTGGTGAGAACTCGGCATATATTCGTGAAAAAACAGTCGCTTTCCTACCGCACTTTGGTTTTAACTTGAATAAAGAAGCCAATGACAGTTTAAAACGTGGTACCGAAGGTCGTATTGATGCAGGTACAGGCCCACAAATTTGGGTTGTGCCGACCGATGAAGAAGGCCGTATTGCCAAAGAAACTGCATCCGTGGCCGATGAGGTGATTCAAACTGCTGCAAAAAAGTCTGAAGACAATGTAGTGATCGCTTAAGCGGTCGTTACATTCACTCAAGTCTGTTTTAAATTCTTGTATGACGAATAAATATATGAAAACGATTTTACTTGTGCCCACTGGGGAAGGCGTCGGCTTAACATCCGCTTGTCTGGGTTTGGTTTATGCGCTGGAATGCCAAGGGGTTAAGGCTGGATTTTTAAAACCTTTTTCTCAAGAACTGACCACAGGTGCAGACCGTACCACAGCGCTCTATCACCATGTTTCAAAAAATGAAACCGTTGAACCAATTAGCTATCACACCATTTTGCAACAACTCAGTGCAGGTGAAAATGATGAGTTGCTTGAGGATGCGGTTCGTTTGCACCGCGCTATTGCGCGTAAGCATGACCTGATTATTGTTGAAGGCTTAGTCCCGAATAGCCGAGATTCTTTTGCCTCTGAGCTAAATGCACAACTTGCGCAAGCACTCGATGCCAAAGTTATTATTGTCAGCAATGCAGACATTAATAAACCAAGTGCGACGGCTGAAAAAGTCGATAGCCAGCTACGCTACTTTGGCGGTGCCAGCTCAGAGCGAACTGCGGGCGTGTTATTGATGCGCACCAAAGGCTTGCCCGATGACTCAGCACACATTCCAGTGACGTTTGACCCAAGTCTGCGTTTAATCAGCGATACCAATAAATTTATTATTGAGCTCCAAAAGACCCATCCAAAACTCGGTTCAGATAAACTCCCTGTGATTGGCTTGGTTCCGTTTAGTAACACGCTCAGCGTACCGCGTATGTCGGACTTGGCTTCACACATTCAGGCGGAATGGATCAATCAAGGCGATGCTAACCAACGTCGTGTGTTACATAGCAGTTTGATTGCATCGAACATTGAACATGAACTGCATAAATTTGTCGCAGGCGAGCTAATCATTAGTGCATCAGATCGTATCGATGTGCTTTTGGCATCCAGCTTAGCCAGCAGTAACGGTATTCCATTGGCAGGTTTGGTACTGACTGAACACCATACGCCAAACGAGCAAGTGCTTGCGTTCTGCCAAACAGCGATTAAGCAAGGCTTACCAATTTTACATACAGCGCTCAGCACGTTCGACACGGCACAGAGCTTAGCCAATCTCAGCAATGAAATTCCTGTCGATGATACGGAACGCGCTGAGCAAGTCACTCGTTTTGTGTCGAGCCATATCAATGAAGAATGGTTAACGGCAATGTTGAATGGCTCGTACCAACCTCGTCTCTCACCTTCGGCTTTTCGCCATGAATTGGTCCAAAAGTCGATTGCTGCGAAGAAGCGCATTGTCCTCCCTGAAGGCGATGAGCCACGCACAGTTCAAGCGGCGGCTATTTGCCAATCTCGTGGCATTGCACACTGTATTTTATTGGCGAAACCTGAAGCTGTAGTAGAAGTGGCAAAAGCACGTGGTATTGAGCTTCCACATGACTTAGAAATTATCGATCCAGATTTAATTCGTGAAAACTATGTCGAAAAAATGGTGGAACTGCGTAAAGGGAAACTGAACGAGCTGCAAGCGCGTGAACAGCTGCAAGACACTGTCGTTCTAGGCACCATGATGTTGGCACTCGATCAAGTCGACGGTTTGGTTTCAGGCGCAGTACACACCACAGCCAATACTGTACGCCCAGCCTTCCAACTGATTAAAACAGCGCCTGAGTACTCACTGGTCTCTTCCGTGTTCTTTATGCTATTACCCGATGAAGTCTATGTTTATGGCGACTGTGCGATTAACCCAGACCCAAATGCCGAAGAGCTCGCTGAAATTGCGATTCAATCGGCTGACTCGGCAAAGGCCTTCGGTTTAGACCCACGTATTGCAATGATTTCATACTCTACGGGTACCTCTGGTGCTGGAGCTGAAGTTGAAAAAGTCGCTGAGGCAACACGTATAGCGAAAGAACGCCGTCCTGATCTGTTGATTGATGGGCCGCTTCAGTACGATGCAGCATCGGTTGAAAGTGTCGGACGCTCGAAAGCACCTGATTCTAAAGTTGCAGGTCGTGCCAATGTGTTTATTTTCCCAGACCTAAACACAGGTAATACCACTTATAAAGCCGTGCAACGCTCTGCTAATGTCGTAAGTGTCGGACCAATGTTGCAAGGTTTGAATAAACCTGTAAATGACTTGTCTCGCGGGGCTTTGGTCGATGATATTGTGTTTACGATTGCACTCACTGCAATTCAAGCAGAACAACAAGCAACAGCTTAAAGTAACTTGATGTGATCCAAACCATCCAACGGAAAAGTTGGGTGGTTTTTTTATTCTATAGCGCTCTATTCAACGAAATAAACGTTTAGAAAAAGCCAAACACCTTCACAATTATTTATCAATCTATTAGGCTAAAAATCTACTTCCTCACTTAAAATAACAACCCAATAAAAAAGAGGAATACACCTAAAATTGGAATGTAAATCCAGTTTTTTCTTATCCATTGACTGATCTTAAAATCAATAATCCATCCACGGTCACCTTTCCTCATCATCTCTTGATACTGCTCATTTGATTTTTTTGATAAAGGAAATAAATTTGCTGTGTAAATTGGAAGTAATAACCCACCAACTATCAATAAACAACCAACTATTGAAAGAAATGAAAGCTCCATTATTTTCTTCTCTTGAACTGTCTTAAATTATAATTTTGCGATCGCTACAGTAATCACCTCAATCAATACAGGATTTGAGACCTTCTCATCTTTTATCCTGCTATCGGTCCAGTTTTTCTTTAAGCCTCGCTTGATATCTTTCGTATTCTTCAATTTGTTTTTCATATTCATTATATTTTCTGATTTTTTCCTGATCTTCTTCATTTTTCTTAATTTTATCTTGATATTCCTTATATTTTTGGGAGTGCCAATATAAAAGATAACCAATGAATACAAGCGCAGGAAAAGTAAAAAGTAATCCAATACCTGCGGTAAATATAGTGCCTATAACAACCAATAACGCAAATATGATTTTGGAGATATGTACCAGAAACATGCCTCTGACTTCTTCATTAAATATCCAATATAAATTGAGAGCTAGGTAACAAAAAAAAGCCAAACCAACCAGAAGTCCTAGAAAAAGCTCAAGTGACTCTGAATTAAAATAAGAGCCAACAAGCCCTGGGATCAGCATAACAAACATAAAAGCTATTGATACTGAAATCGAAATGGATAGACATAAAATAAACCTGAACAATTTATTGATATTTGATTTCACTTTCCCCACTCCCAAATGGTGCAAAATGATCTTGCATTTTTACTTATTAATTTTTCTAAAATAAATTAATTTTCTTTTTAAATTAAGATCTTCGTTAGAGACCTATTTCAGATTTTAGGGTGATTCTACAAGTTGCAAATAGACCTGTAAATGACCACGCATGCCTCTTTGGTCAATGACATCATACTCACAGTTATACTAGAAACTTAAGCTAATTGAGTGGTCTGCCTAATGCTCAACTAATGCATACTTACGCATATCCCAAACACAGATAAAACAGTAAGATTTTACTTTTCAGACACTTAAACAATATACTCAAGAGAGGCTTTGTTGCATAAATATGTAAGCATCTGATTTAAATAAATTTAATTTTGGATCAAAAAATAATCAAAACTTTTAAAATCATATAGTTATGAAATCTTTGTGCAACAAAGCCCTCAAGAGATATAATTAAATTATAAATCATTGGTCTCATAATGAATAAAAAATTGCTTCCAATTCTAATAGTGACAACATTTTCACTGACAGCATGTAATGAATCTAAGCAGCACCAAACACCGTCAGACTCAACCACAGCATATAAAAACTTAAGTACAGCTAATCCAGCTGACATTAAAGCGGATCTTGATGCCCTAGATCAGATTTCGAATAAAAACTCTCAAGCCATTTTGAACGTACAAGATGCACTTAAAGCGGCTCGTCAAAATAAAGAAGTCGATACCATCCCCGCCCTGCTAGAACAACTGAAAACCCATTCTCTTGCGTTTAATACTGCACTAGATGCAACAAACTTCAAAAGCCAAGAAGGCGCTGCGTTACGTGAAAAATTTAAGCAAGTCCATTTACTTGGTGTTGAGCTTGCACAAGAAGATACTAAAAATCCACCACAGATGGATCGCATCACCGGATTAGAAGCGCAAATCAGCGTCATACAACAAAGTTCTGTCAGTGAAATGAGAGCCTTACAACAGATGGTGTACCCTCAACTGAATTCAGGGGCATTAGACAACACACGACAACAACCAAAACCAAATACCGAACCCCATGTCGCGGCTCGTACTGCACCGCAGACCACCTCACATCTGAGTCAAGATAATGCAGCAGACATCAAACATGACCTCATTGCGCTCGGGGCACAATCAAGTGCAGCTAAACAAGAAGCAGAAAACACAATATGGGAGATAAAACATGCGATGGAAAAAAAAGATCTGCGTGCTCTAAAAACTGCAATTGAAAAATCAAACAAGCGCATTCAAAGTCTGAATCAAAATTACGATATGGTGTCTCTCAAAAGCTCAGAAGTAGCCGCAGCCCGTGAGAAGCTCAAAAAAGACAATAATCTTCAAATTGAAATGGGTGAAATTATCTTATCCACCTCGCCAGATAAACAAAAGTTTGAGGAGTTGCAAAAGAAACGATCCAATTCTCAAAAAATGGTTGAGATTGAGATGGAAGCGCTTCGGGTTAAAGCCAATACAGCATCATGATTGGGGCATCGTATCAGCTCGATTCCATTATTTTACAAAACCAACCGCAGCTCTCTTAAACGGGCAGATTTTCTTCTATCAACATATATACCATGTCAATCTCTGGGCATGGATAACCCATTGAAGTTAAAGCCGCTGTCACTTGCCCCCTGTGATGCGTTCCATGATTAAACACATGCAATAATGTAGCAGCATAGGGCAGACTCATTTCTTGTCCGGCTGATGTTTTGTACTGTAAATCATGTCCAAATTTTTCCACATCAACATGTTTTAAAAAATCTATCCAGTTGTAAGCCCTGCTCTCTAACTCAAACATGAGTTTATCTTTATCCCTTTCTACGATGGTATTTAACTTCAATGTAGGAGATGGTTTCGATGAAAACCGAGGAAACCATAGATAATGCTCACCAACAAGCAAGTGATTCAACGTTCCAGAAATACTTTTGAAGAAAAGTCCACATTCAGCATTGAAATCTTCATCAGAGACATTTTTTAAAACTTGGTTTAATTTTTGAGTAGACCACACGTTGTAACGAGCGAATAATTTAAACATTTTTAAATCCATTTATAAAGCCCTGCATGAAGCTCTCTAAAATGAGCATAATACAAAGGATGAAAAACACCTAAATCTTTCATTTCTAAGGCAGAATCGCTTTTGATTTTCTTGCGCACACTCAGCTTCGCTTCAACATTTGACTGAATTTCAACTTGGGCGCTTGAATAAAGAAAATTGCATTACCACATAAAATCAAAATCACCCCAATGACCGCATTGATATGCCATTGATAGCCTTCCCAGATAGTCGAAATCACCAAAGCCACCAACGGAAATAATAAGGTACTATAAGCAGCCTTGCCTGCCCCAATCCGTCCAACCAAATAGAAGTAGGCGGTAAAGCCAATCACTGAACCCAAAATAGCCAAATACAATAAAGCACTCACCGCACTGAATTCCATAGCGGGGAAAAACTCGTCTTGTTTAAATCCAGCAATCAACGCCATCAGGATTGAACCATACAACATGCCATAAGCATTGGTGGTAAAAATATCCAATCCGTTTTTCTGATGACGCGCACTGATCATATTGCCCAATGAAAAACCATAGGTTCCCAACACACAAAGACCAATCCCCATCAGCGTATGATTATTTAAGGTACTCCCTATCACATCATGCCAAAACAAGGCGATGATCCCCAGTCCACCCAACAAAGCCGCAGGATAAAAACGGGTAGAAACCTGTTGTCCAAAGAACAGTTTAGCGTTGAGGGTATTAAAAATGACCGCCATCGAAAAAATAACAGCCTCCAAACCGCTGCTGATATATTGAACCGCATAATAGAAACAAACAAAGTTAAAACCAAAAATACAGCACGCTTGCAACATACAAAATAGATGGTCTTTTACAGCCAGCTTTTGCAGTTTTCGGCACAACACAACAAAAGTAAACAACACCAGAGCCGAAATAAAGAAGCGCCAAAACACGGCTACATTGGTCGATATTCCACTTTGTTGTTGCAGACTTATCGCAATCCATGTCGTTCCCCAAATCACCACAACCAAAGCATATAACAGCGCATTCATACTCTTTAAACCAAACTCAAACCACTCACGCTATTGTGCTTGGTTTAGGTTTCTCATTTCTTGCACCTTCTTGTGGTCACTATCATAAACTTGTGATTTTTTACTGATTTTCGGATATAGATGACAAAATGAAATCAAAGTCCTACACTAAATCTTCCATTTGGCACTGCGTATAGATGATGAAATATCAGATTCTAGATCAATTACAACAACATAAAGCTCAACTCCTCGACTCGGTCGAACTGGGTTCGGGCATGCAGTTGGCCATGTGGCAAAACAACCAAGACCGCGTCAGTGTTTGTAGTAACCACCATACCCTTAGTATGTACATTCAAGGGGGATATCACAGTTATCAAAAGACAGCTCAAGGTTGGCATAATGGCGGTGGGCCAGATCATATGTGCTTGATGCCACAGGACTTTGAGTCAACATGGGATCTGCGCGACCCACTGACTTTTGTGCATCTGTACTACACCGAGCAACATTTACAACGTGTCGCCGAACAGGTGTGGGATCGTGAGCCAAGCCAAATTATTTTAAATCCGCAAAGTTTCGTGGCCGACCCACAGATTGCCATGATCTATCGGCACTTTTTACTCAATGAGGCTTGGCAGAACAGGGAAAATCACTTGCAGATGAGTACTGCCACGACACTTCTGCTCAACCATCTAATTAAAAATTATAGCCATACCGAGTGGCAAGTCCCTGAAGTCAAAGGCGGGCTGTCCCCGTATACTTTGAAACAGTTATTAGAATGGATTGATCAGCATATTCAGCAAAGTTTGACCCTGTCGGATTTGGCCGAGCAAACTCAGCTCAGTGAATATCATTTTGCTCATATGTTTAAGCAATCTATGCACATGCCACCACACCAATATGTGATGCAACGTCGACTTGAACTGGCACACCAAGCTCTACAGCACACATCTGCCAATATGACGGACATTTCGGAACAGTATGGATTTAGCTCCAGCAGCCATTTTAGTCATCGCTTTAAAAAGTACTTTGGCTACTCTCCATCCCAAATGCGAAAAAGTGAGAAAAATTAGATCGGATAAACTCACATTCAGCTTATTTATCTAACATCAAAATAAAGCTCATCATTAAACTCGACATTAAAAAACCGAAAAAAGCACTCATCAAATAAGCTTTCCGACGCTTTTGAGCAGATTGGCTCAGGACTTGATGGCGCATTTCCATATGTTGCTTTTCTTCAAAAATCGTCATCTCGACATCGTTTTTAGGCGGAGCTTTTTTCAAAAGCAAAGGTGACATTGCAAGCATCATGCAGTAAAAATTAAATTTAAATATATCTTCGACAATGACATTGCCTGCATGCTTTTGAGCCATTAAATAAAACAGGAAAATAGACCACAAGAAAAAGCATCCTATAAATAGCAAGGCTGAAGTCGAGGAATAGTATTTCATTGTATTTTTTTAAGATTTGAAACTGGAATCTTAAGGCGTTAAACAATTTTTAGCTAGTTGAAGATTTGAAGATTTGAAGATTTGAAGATTTGAAGATTTGAAGATTTGAAGATTTGAAGATAGCTTAAAACAAAAAAAAGAAGATAAAGCTTAAGCCTGATCTTCTTTTTGACCGTACATCCAAGTCGCTGCGATATATACACAAAAGCCCGCAGCCATCACTAAACCTGTCAACATGTTCGATGTCCTATTGTTTGATGAATGCATTATGCGAAAGTTTTATGACAACTTTATGACAGTGCTGTCATATTTCAAATATTATTATTTTTACATTATATTCAATATCTTAAACAATAAATCATATTCATAATCCCAATTTAGACATGAAATATTTCATTAAATTCAGGCTTTTTTGTCATATTTACCACCGTTTATAACCTCATTTTCTCGTCAATATTGTTCAACTATTAAACTTTCGCCCAAAGGCTTCGCAAAACATCCACAACCTCGGCATTTTGTCTTATAATTTAGCCCGCTAGCTATCAGCCCGCTCAAGAGATATTTGTATGACCACTATTATCAAGCAAGATGATTTGATCACATCGGTCAAAGACGCGCTTCAGTTCATTTCTTACTATCACCCACAAGACTTCATCCAAGCGATGAGCCGTGCTTATGATCGTGAGGAAAACCAAGCGGCGAAAGATGCGATTGCACAAATCTTAATTAACTCGCGTATGTGCGCAGAGGGTCACCGCCCAATCTGTCAAGATACAGGTATCGTCAACGTATTCGTTGAAGTGGGCATGGATGTTAAATTTGATTTAACTATGAGCTTAGACGATGCAATCAACGAAGGCGTACGTCAAGGTTACTTAGAAAACTCAAACGTGCTGCGCGCATCAGTTCTGGCTGATCCTGCATTTGGTCGTAAAAACACCAAAGACAACACCCCTGCTGTGATCTATCACAAACTTGTTCCAGGCAACAAAGTGGATATTACCGTTGCGGCAAAAGGTGGCGGTTCAGAAAACAAATCTAAACTGGCTATGTTAAACCCATCTGACTCAATCGTGGATTGGGTACTTAAAACTGTTCCAACTATGGGTGCTGGCTGGTGTCCACCAGGTATGTTGGGTATTGGTATTGGTGGTACTGCTGAAAAAGCCATGATGCTTGCGAAAGAATCGCTCATGGAAGAAATCAACATGGACGAATTACTTCGTCGTGGCCCTGAAAATAAAATCGAAGAACTTCGTATGGAAATCTTCGAAAAAGTAAACGCACTGGGTATTGGCGCGCAAGGCCTAGGTGGCTTAACCACAGTTCTAGATATTAAAATTAAAGATTACCCATGTCACGCTGCGGGCAAACCAGTGGGTATGATTCCAAACTGTGCAGCGACTCGTCACGCACACTTCCAACTTGATGGTACAGGTGTTGCACACATTCAAGCACCAAAACTTGAAGACTATCCATCAGTCACTTGGGATTCATCAACCTCTAAGCGCGTTGACCTCGACACCATTACCCAAGAAGAAATGAACGCTTGGCAACCAGGCGACACTTTGCTTCTAAACGGTACAATTTATACGGGTCGTGATGCTGCACACAAACGCATGGTAGACATGTTAAACAATGGTGAAGAGCTTCCTGTCGACTTAAAAGGTAAATTCATTTACTACGTGGGGCCTGTAGATCCAGTCGGTGATGAAGTGGTTGGTCCTGCTGGCCCAACAACAGCAACACGTATGGACAAGTTCACACGTCAAGTGCTTGAAGCAACAGGTATGTTCGGCATGATCGGTAAAGCGGACCGTGGTCCTGCAGCGGTTGAAGCAATCAAAGACAATAAAGCGACTTACTTGATGGCAGTGGGCGGCGCAGCTTACCTTGTGTCTAAAGCAATTCGTGAAGCTGAAGTGGTTGCTTTTGCTGACTTAGGTATGGAAGCGATTTACAAATTTGTAGTGAAAGATATGCCTGTATCGGTCGCAGTTGATGTAAATGGCACATCTATTCACGCGACAGCACCAAAAATCTGGCAAGCGAAAATTGGTAAAATTCCAGTAGTCGATGCAGCAGCGGGCTAAAACTTAAGTTTTACTTTTTTGGATACCCTTAACATGCTAAGGTCATGTTAAGGGTATTTTTTACCTACTTTTATAGACTTAATCAAAAAATATAGACCAACAATGAAAAAATTAAATCACATCCTTTGCAGTATTACCTTATGTGTCCTCAGCACAGCTTCTTTTGCCAAACCCGCGACCGAAGCATCGGTAGAGAAGGCGCTCAAACTGGGCGATATTAAAGGCACATTAGCACAGTCTCAGCAAGAAATGCGCCCCATTTATGACCAGCAAGCCGAAGAAATCATTAAGAATATTTTTAAAACATCTACACTCAATAATGAACAACAAAAAGCAGCCAAGCAAATCGCTGAAATCACGGCATCGTTTAGCAGTAAATTGATTTCTGATCCGAAATTTATGCAAATGCTTAAAAATGTATATATGCAGACCTTTACCGAAGAGGAAGTGTTGGCCAACATTCAGTTTCTTGAAACACCTCTAGGCCAGTCTATCAATAAAAAAAGCAGCAAAATGATGAGTGAAATCATGCGCAATAGCATCGCCATGTCTGCTGAAATGATGCAAGATCCAGCTATTCAGCTGGAAATGAATCGTCAAATTGAAAAGACCCTGATACCCTTATTTGAACAAGCCAAAAAAGCACAATAGCTCACTTACCAGGTTAAAGGATTCCACAGCTTAAAGGGTTTCATCAGCTGAACCTCTTCACTTGGGTCATATTTGGCAGGTTTAAGTTTTTGCGCTTTCTTTCGTAACTCACCCGTGTGTTGATCTTCCGCGACAAAGTTGTAGCTGTTGGACTTTAACTGGGTAAATGCAATCTCTTGAATCGCAATTTTTTCAGGTATGACCGCCAAAGGCCCCGAAACATCATGGCGTGTGGATAAGTTCTCTTCATCATACTTGATGAAATAAGACTGCCCTGCTTCTACGCTAAAATCGATATATTTCGGCTTTTGAAAATGGTTAATGCCCAAAGGCCGACTACTGGATAAACGATAAGTCCCTGCGGGCAATTCGACCCAATAATAATGATTGTTCAGCAAGCTTGGAATGCGTTCTTTATTGATAAATAAACTCGAGGCCACAATTTCTTGTCGATTCCATTTTGAGTCTGGACGATACAGATAAACCATCGCCGCTTGTTCATGCTGGGGTTGGACACGCTGAAAACGCTGTCCTAATTTTTGATTGACCCACCCACCTACGCTAAACACCCCGATGCGATACTGCTCAATCATGCCTGGGTCATGTTCAAAATCGACCTCATGGCTGAGAGTTGATGTTAATTCAGGTTGTTCAACTGTCGCTTTTCCATGACAACCCAATAAAATTAAACTGCTTAAAAGCGTAATCGTCATTGCACGCATGACTATTCCTCACGACGTATTTTTTATTTTGATACTGAATTTTTAGTTTTAATCTAGGCATCCCAGCCTATGATGCAGAGTAGCATTCCCTCTTTTTTTTGAATATAAAAAAACGTGTGAAAACACTCGATTTTCACACGTTTCAGATGAATAACAACTTAAGCGGACTTTGAATTAATCACTTTTAAATCAACTTTAGCTGCATCTTTCTGTTCGATTCTAGGTAAACGCTCTGGCTTAAATAATGGTGCAGCCGCACCGTTAATCACGTCTTCATTCACCACAACTGTGCCAACATCGGTACGACTTGGTAAATCGTACATGGTTTCAAGCAGCGTATTTTCCAAAATAGAACGTAAGCCACGTGCACCCGTATTGCGGTCTAAGGCTTTTTTCGCCACTGCACGTAATGCTGAGTCTTCAAAAACCAGATCAACGTTTTCCATATCAAACAAATGTTGATATTGACGGGTCAATGCATTCTTCGGTTCAGTCAGAATTTGCATCAAAGCTTCTTCATCTAACTCTTCCAAAGTCGCAATTACAGGTAAACGACCAATAAACTCTGGAATCAGACCAAATTTCACCAAATCTGTCGCTTCAACTTGACGGAACAAATCAGACAATTTCTTGCCTTCATCTTTCTTCTTCACTTCAGCCGTGAAGCCAATTCCACCTTTTTCTTGGCGCTGTTGTACGATTTTCTCAAGACCCGAGAATGCCCCACCACAGATGAACAAGATATTTGAAGTATCAATTTGAATGAATTCTTGCTGCGGATGCTTACGACCACCTTGAGGTGGAATAGATGCAACCGTGCCTTCGATCATTTTCAGTAACGCTTGTTGTACACCTTCACCCGACACATCACGCGTGATCGATGGGTTTTCAGACTTACGGGTAATCTTGTCGATTTCATCGATATAGATAATACCTTTTTGCGCTTTTTCTACATCGTAGTCTGCTTTTTGTAAAAGCTTTTGTACAATGTTTTCAACATCTTCACCGACATAGCCGGCTTCGGTAAGTGTCGTTGCATCAGCCATAGCAAAAGGAACATCGAGAAGACGTGCCATGGTTTGCGCAAGCAAGGTTTTACCCGAACCTGTTGGTCCTACTAATAAGATATTACTTTTCGCAATTTCAACAGCATCATCGTGTTTATGTCCACCATGTGTCGCTTTAAGACGTTTATAGTGGTTATAGACAGCAACTGACAAGGTTTTCTTTGCCACATCTTGACCAATGACATATTGATCTAGTGCCGCACGAATCTCGTGCGGTTTAGGCAAGGGTTTTGCAGCCCAGTCACCCGACTCAACTTGTTGACTGGTTTGCACCAAGTCTAAGCATACGTCCACACATTCATTACAGATGTACGCGTCCTCGCCTGCTATCAGTTTCCCAACTTCAGACTGCGTTTTACCGCAAAATGAACAATGCTTTTGTCCTTGAGGATGTTCGGACATATTCACTCCAATTCTAAACTTTTAAAACTTATGGACGTTTAGATAACACTTCGTCCACGAGACCATATTCTTTTGCAGCTTGCGCTGTCATAAAGTTATCACGGTCAGTATCACGTGCCACAGTTTCATAGTCTTGACCACTGTGCTCTGCCATTAAACGGTTTAAACGTTCTTTAATAAACAGAATTTCACGTGCATGAATTTCAATATCAGATGCCTGACCACGGAAACCACCTAACGGTTGGTGGATCATGACACGTGCATTTTCAAGGCAATAACGTTTACCTTTCGCACCTGCATTCAACAAGAAAGCACCCATTGATGCTGCTTGCCCCATACAGTAAGTCACAACATCTGGTTTAATAAATTGCATGGTATCGTAAATCGCCATACCCGCAGTCACCGAACCACCTGGTGAGTTAATGTAAAGATGAATATCTTTATCTGGATTTTCCGCTTCTAAAAACAACATTTGCGCGACAATCAAATTCGCCATGTTATCTTCAACTTCACCAGTCATAAAAATGACGCGTTCACGCAAAAGACGTGAATAAATGTCAAATGAACGTTCACCGCGAGATGACTGTTCTACAACCATTGGAACTAAGGCATTATCGATAGTTGGAATATACATACGTTTACTTATTCCTAAATTTTTTGTTACTCAACTCATAGTCACAATATGAGGGATAATTGCTGAAAATGCAAAATATTCCCAAGTAAATAACAGATATTTTTTGCATAAGCTTTGTGAACGCAAGGCCTTTTACAAACCTAGATCACAATAAAAAAGGCGCTCAAAGCGCCTTTTTTACTTTAGCTAAACTTAGCCTTGTTGACGAGCTTGTTGCTCTTTCAATAAGTCTTCGTAGCTTACAGCAGTATCCGTTACTTTAGCAGACGCTAAGATGTGATCAACCACTTGGTCTTCTAACACAACAGCTTCGATTTGCGAACGTTGTTGTTTGTCATTTTTGAAGTATTCGATCACTTCAGCTGGATCTTCATAAGAAGAAGCCATGTCTTCGATGTAAGCATCAACACGTGCTTGATCTACCTCAATTTTAGCATCAGCTAAAACTTTGCTTACCAGTACGCCTAATTTTACAGATTTTTCAGCTTGTTCTTTGAACAATTCATCTGGAAGCATGCTTGAGTCAAATGCTTTCGCACCTTGAGCACCAAACTGCTGAGTGAACTGTTGGATCATTTGTTGACGTTGACGGTCAACTTCTTGAGCAACCATAGACGCAGGAAGTTCAACTTCGTTTGCAGCTACAAGCGCATCAAAAGCTGCACCTTTCACTTGATTACGCAAACCATTTTTCACTTCACGTTCCATGTTTTTACGAACGTCAGCTTTTAACTTCTCAATGCCTTCTTCTTCAGTTAGACCGAAGATTTTAAGGAATTCAGCGTCAACTTCTGGAAGTTTTTGTTTTTCAACAAGCTTCACAGTGATTTTGAATTGAGCTGATTTACCAGCAAGGTTTTCAGCTTGGTAGTCTTCAGGGAAAGTTACATCGATAACTTTCTCTTCGCCTTTCTTCATACCAACGATACCGTCTTCGAAGCCAGGGATCATACGACCTGAACCTAAAACAAGTTTAAAGTCTTCTGCAGAACCGCCTTCAAACTTTTCACCGTCTACTGAACCTTCAAAGTCGAAAGTGACTTGCATGTCTTTTTTAGCCATGCCTTTTGTTTCAGCCCAAGAAGCACGTTGCTTCTGAAGGTTTTCGATCATTTGATCAACATCTTTGTCGTTTACTTCAGATGCTTTACGTTCAACTTCTAAACCATCAAATTTGACGTTAACTTCTGGATAAACTTCAACAGTCGCTTCGTATACAAGCGCGTCGTCTTTTAATTCAGATTTTTCAATGTTTGGCATGCCAACAGCATTGATTTTTTCTTGTTGGATCGCTTCAAATACTGTGTCACGAATAATGTCGCTTACGACTTCTTGGTAGATACCCGCGCCATATTCACGACGAACAACATTTACTGGCACTTTACCTGGACGGAAGCCGTTGATCTTCACAGTTTTAGCAGTGCGTTTTAAGCGAGCTTCGAACTGCTCGTTAACACGGCTCGTCGGTACAGATACATTTAAACGACGGGTAACACCCGAAACCGCTTCAGAAGTTACTTGCATGGCTTCCTCAATCTTTTGGTAAGAACAATTTTAAAAAGTGCCACATTATATGACAACATTGAACGATATACAAAATACCCGATTGAAACCACATATTTTTTTCTTCATTTATCGTTTTTTATTTTGAATATTTTTAAATCGCTACTGATTAAGTGCAAAGTATTATATTTTTTATGGCTTTTGTTGCAAATGATAAATATTACCATTAATATTTGCGTCAACTTTGATCGTTTTTTTCAATTTTTTTCTCGTCCATCATTGAAACTCTAGTTATGAGTAAGTTTAATCTAGCCCCTCTTTCATTGGCATTGCTTGGGGCAATCACCACTCCTGTTTTCGCAGAAACAACAACTGAAGATTCATCTACCCATCAGCTTTCCACCATTGTGGTTTCAGCTGCGGGTTTTGAACAAGATATTAAAAATGCACCTGCGTCTATTACTGTATTAAATCAAGAAGATCTCAAATCCAAACGCGTGAACTCATTAGCAGATGCTTTACGTGGTGTAGAAGGTGTAGATGTTAGCCCTACTGCAGGTAAGACAGGAACACTCAATATTCGTATGCGTGGTATGCCACCTGAATACACTTTAATTTTAATCGATGGTAAGCGCCAAAATAGTGTAGGAAACATTACACCGAATGGTTTTAGCGAATCTAATAATAATTTTATTCCACCAATTTCAGCTATTGAGCGAATTGAAGTCATTCGCGGCCCAATGTCAACTTTATATGGTTCAGACGCTATGGGCGGCGTTATCAATATCATTACTAAAAAAGTGTCTAATGAGTGGACTGGCTCTCTAAACTTAAACGGCACTGTCCTACCAAATAGCTCAGAGTTTGGTAACCAATACGCTGCCGAAATATTTACATCAGGCCCACTAGTAAAAGATTTGGTTGGTTTACAAATCCGCGCACGGAAAGCTGAACGCCAACAATCATATATTAAAGTCCCAGCTGCAAATAGCGAGATCAATACGTTAGCTCAAGGAAATAGTCCGACAAAATCAGATATTGAAACATTTGGTGGCCGCTTAACTTTTACACCACATCCTGATCATAGTTTTGCACTTGACGTTGAAAACACTCAACAATGGTTTGATAACAGTCGTGGACAACTTGGTACATACCTAGATAATAATGGTAAACCATTAGCGCCCAATAGCACTCAAGGCTATGGACCTAGTCAAGAATATGAACGCACCAAAGCCTATATCTCTCATGAATGGCAAACAAATTTTGGTCGTTTAGAAAGCAGTATTTCTCATGTAGAAACAGAAACTGTTGGACGGCTTTTACCCGCGGGCATGTTAACGACACCAGAAAACCAAAAATTCGTTAATCGTGAATTAAAAAGTGAAGATATCTATTTTGATACTAAATTCACCACGCAAAACATTGAAAATCACAACATTACCATTGGTGGTCAATGGTGGGATGCTAGCCAAAAAGATGGTATTCGTCGTGCCAACCCTGAACTAACTTTTGAGCAATATGGTCTATTTATTGAAGACACGTGGTCTATTTTACCAAACTTAAATTTAACCTTAGGTGGCCGTTTCGATGATCACAGTGCTTTTGGTGATTTCTTTACCCCACGTGCATATTTAGTTTGGAATATGAATGATCAGTGGACTGCTAAGGGCGGTTATGCTGAAGGATATAAAGTTCCTCGCTTAGAACAACTTACCCAAGGTTTATCTAACATTGCTGGACAAGGACGCACACCAGTTTTAGGTAATCTTAATTTGCAGCCTGAAACGAGTGAAAGTACAGAGTTAGGTATTTATTTTGATAACCAACAAGGCTTTAATGCGAACCTAACATTATTCCAAAATAAGACCAAAGATAAAATTACAACATCGGGTGCAAACTACGCACTTACTTTTATTCGACAAAGTGATGTAGATACACTGACCAAAAATGGTACCTATGTACCTGGTGTCAGCTATGATGGTCGTCCGATCGAGTTTGACTGTACAGGTAATGAAGCAGCCTGTGATGCCAAGTTAAAAGAATGGGGCGTAGACTGGACAACTGCAAAAAATCGTAACTTAACACTTGCACGCCCTTATAACGCCGAAGAAGCTGAGTCACATGGTATTGAAGTTGGTGCCTCATACCAAATTAATAACCAATGGCAAGTTTCTGGCAATTATACATGGACAGAAGGTGAACTAACTGATGCGACAGGTCGTACCATTGATGATGCAGATAATGCTGAACACATGGCTAACCTCTTAGTTAATTACCAACCTGCTGATAATGCATCACTTTGGTTACGTGGTGAATATCGTAGTAGTCAAATCCGAGAAGATGGTAACGTTAAAAACACTTTAGGTGACTATAAAGGCTATACACAATGGCATCTTGGAACCAACTATATAGTGAATGACAACATCGAAGTTGGTGTCGCACTTTATAATATTTTTGATGTCAATTTTGTTGATTATCAATATGTTTCCACTGAAGATGCTTATTATAACCGCTATAAAAACACCCAAGAAGGACGACGCGTTCAGCTAAGTACGACCTTTAAGTTCTAAGCTGCATCCAAAACCCTGCTCCAGCAGGGTTTTCTTCATACATAGCTAATATAGATCCAACATAATTTATACATACTCACTTGAGAAACACCTTCAAACTTAGCTTAAAAATAATGGATTCTAAATTCCAATAACATTATAAAAATATAATCTAATTTTCCAATTCAAATAAAAATCAAAAACTTACATTAATTTCATTACATTATTACATTTATTTTTTCTACACAAATATATCTAAGCATCGACAATTCCAATGTAATAGTTATGCTACAAAAAATAAGAATCATTATTATTCGCATACTAATTTACAACGCTAGAACTAGATTCGTTATGGCCTTCATCAAAACACGTAAAAAGCTGGTTTCTTCAGCAATCGCTTCAACACTCTCTGTGGTTGCAGTCAATGCTGTTGCTCAAGATCAAATCGCGCAATTAGAAACAATTCACACGGAAGCGGCAGCAGAACAAAGTTTGAAAGTAGACAAATCTGCAAACAGCAAGTTCGTTGCTCCCCTACTCGACACACCAAAGTCAGTGTCGGTTATTTCTAAGCAGTTGATTGAAGACACTCAAGTTACAACTTTAAGCGATGCTTTACGCACAGTGCCTGGGATCACACTTGGTGCAGGTGAAGGTGGTAACCCAAATGGTGACCGTCCATTTATCCGTGGTTACAACTCTGAAAGTTCAATGTACGTAGACGGCGTACGCAACTCATCTTCGCAAAACCGCGAAATGTTTGCGATTGAACAAGTTGAAATTACCAAAGGTTCTGCATCTGCTATGGGCGGTGCAGGTACAACTGGTGGTAGCATCAACATGATTTCTAAAGTTGCAAAAAAAGGTGACTTTTTAGAAGGTTCTGTGGGTGCAGGAACGGATGATTACCAACGTATTACTTTAGACGGTAACAAAGATTTTGGTAATGGTATTGCTGCTCGTGTTGCCGTAATGGGGCACCACAACGACAAAGCGGGTCAAGAAGATGGTACTGAATATGCACGTGCAGGTATTGCGCCAAGTATTACTTTTGGTCTAGACAGCGACACGCGTGCAACTTTAAGCTACTACTACCTCAAAACTGATGATACCCCTGATTCAGGCATTCCATACAACAACCCATTTGGTGCTCCAAGAACTGGAGCAATTGATTACCGACCATTAAATGGCAATGGTAAGCCTATCGATGTTAAACAAGGTATGTATTACGGCTGGAAAGATCGCGATTTCCAAAAACAAGAAAATCAATCAGGAACAATCAAGCTTGAGCATGATCTTACTGATAATTTAACCCTTAGCAATACCGCTGTATACAACAAATCTAAAAATGACTACCTTTGGACAAATCCGGATGATTCACAAGGTAACTTTTACAATAAACCTGAATTCACTAATCAATTAGTAGGCAATGTTTGGGCGCGTGCAAACTCACGTGTGGCAGATACCGATGCATTTACAGACCAATTGGCTTTAACTGGTAAGTTTAATACAGGTCGCTTAAAGCACAGCTTTAACTTAGGTGCTGAGTACTCAGACCAAGAAACTGATCGTACCCAATATATTATCAATGGCGAAAATACTACGGGAAGTGCCTACTCGGATTGTAGCAAGTCTGAAAATGTGAGCTCTGGTTGGTGCACCTCGGTTCAGAATCCTAATCGTGGTCCATGGACAGGCAGCATCAGTACTGAAGGCGCTGACCGTTATAACATTGAAAATGAAAATACCTCTATTTACTTCCTAGATAGCATTGAATTTAGCCCGCAATGGATTTTAGATTTAGGTCTTCGTTGGGATGATTATTCTGCTAAGCAGACCATGACATATGGCACGCGTAATAGTGCGGTATTAGGAAGTAGTACGACTCCTCCAACAGCAAAAGCTGGTGATAAAGTAGCGATTAAAAACGACTCTGATTTTATCAACTACCAAGTCGGCTTAGTCTACAAACCAGTCGAAAATGGCTCGATCTATGCAAGTTATGCAACCTCATCAAATCCAGTGGGTGTAGATGGTGGTGATGGTTCAGAAGGTATTACAGCAGCTATTCAGAACTTAAAACCTGAAGAAGTTAAAACTTATGAAATTGGCACGAAATGGGATGTGCTGAATGAGAAGTTGAATTTAACCGCTGCGATCTTCCGTACAGAAAAAACCAATACTCGTGCAACGACGGACGAAGGCACAACTCAAAATATCGGTGAGACACGTGTCGATGGTATCGAACTTGGCGTGAACGGTAACATTACGGACAAATGGGCTGTATCTGCAGGATATACGTATTTAGATAGTGAACTCATTGATGGTGGTTTCGAGAATATTGGTACAACAGCTGCTCCAATTTACGCACCAAACAGCAATAATGGTAAACAAGTTCAAAACGTTGCTAAAAACTCTGCAACACTTTGGACCACTTACCAAGTCATGCCACAGTTGACTTTAGGTGCTGGCGCAATTGCGATGGACAAAGTCTATGCCAATGCTGCAAATACCAAATGGGTACCTGGCTACGTTCGCTACGATGCTATGGCGCGTTACAACGTCAACAAAAATGTTGACCTTCAGTTAAATGTCAACAACTTGGCTGATACACGTTATTTCACTAAAGCTTACGCATCTCACTATGCAACTGAAGCTGAAGGTCGTAGCGCAGTACTGTCTCTAAACTTCAAATACTAAGTTTATAACTAAAATCTCTTTCATCCTGAGATTTGATAAAAATAGCCTCTCATTGAGGCTATTTTTATATATGCTTAAAGACTAAATAGATCTTTCATTTTCAGCAGGTCATGTTGTGATCCATCATATTCCCAATGTATTAAGCAAAGAACAGGTACAATACTTTCGTAATGAAATGGCAAAAGTGGAGTGGATTGATGGTAAAAAAACCACAGGATCACTCTCAAAAAATGTAAAACAAAATCAACAGCTCCCCGAAGATCACCCTCTCACACAACACTTAGGCAATATCATCTTAGAAGCACTTGGACAACATCCACTCTTTATGTCCGCTGCCCTACCTTTAGATATTTTGCCACCTTATTTTAACCGCTATGAACAGGGCGAAACTTTTGGCTTCCATGTAGACAATGCCATTCGCTGGGTAGCCGGAAGCAAAGATCGGATTCGTACCGATGTATCCTGCACTGTTTTTCTAAGCGAACCTGACGAATATGAAGGTGGCGATTTGGTAGTAGAAGACACCTATGGCTATCATGAAGTGAAATTACCTGCGGGTGATATGATTTTATATCCATCTACTAGCGTGCATGAGGTAACACCAGTGACCTCAGGCTGCCGTGTCGCTTCGTTCTTTTGGGTTCAAAGCATGATTCGAGATGATGCTGACCGTCATATCTTATTTAATCTTGATCAAACCATTCAGAACCTACGTGTACAACTCGGTGATCAACATCAAGAAGTGGTAAAGCTCACCAGTCTGTATCATAACCTGATGCGCAAATGGGCTGAACTGTAAAACAATCATCCCAGCTCAACGTTAACTACTGTAGCAACTGGATCGTTCCATGACATCAAAAACTTTTTTGCCACCACTCACCCAAATTCCTGCCTCATTACAAACGATTGCAGACTATGAAATTGAAGCAGAAAAGCATCTGCCTGAGATGGTCTGGCACTATTTGCAAGGTGGTGCTATGGATGAGATCAGTGTTCGGAATAACCTCGCTCAGTTCCAAAACCTGCACTTGATACCACGCATGTTAAGAGATCTCACTCAAGGCAATACGAGCTGTGAAATCTTAGGGCAAAGCTTTCCACATCCTATTTTTGTCGCACCGATTGGACATCAACAGCAGTTTCATCCTGAAGCAGAAGCAGCAACTGCACTGGCAGCTGAAGTACTCGGTAGCAATATGATTTTGAGTACTTTTACCAACACGGACATGCGAACATTCAAACCTGAGAATCCTTACAAATGGTTCCAACTGTACTGGCAAGGTGACCGTGATAAATCTTTGGCTTTGCTGAAGCTCGCTGAGGCACAAAACTTCACCGCTATTGTCATTACTGTGGACTCTCCACATACAGGCATCCGTGACCGTGAACGTCGTGCTTTCTTTCACCTCCCTGAAAACATGCAGCATCCGCACACTCCTGCCCATATTCCACTGCCTGAACTGCAAGAAGGCGATCATCCCGTGTTTAATGGGCTAATGAAAATTGCTCCGACGTGGGACGACATCGCATGGATGGTTCAACAGACTGATTTACCCATCCTGTTAAAAGGCATCGTCAGTCCACTCGATGCACAACTGGCCATTCAACATGGCGTACAAGGCTTAATTGTGTCTAACCACGGCGGTCGTGTTTTAGATACCTGTATTCCTCCACTCAAAGCCTTGCAACTCATCAAAAAAGCCGTTCCGCATGACTTCCCTCTTTTATATGATGGGGGTGTGCGTCGCGGCTCAGATGTGTTTAAGGCTATTGCCTTGGGAGCTTCCGCGGTTTTAGTTGGGCGACCATGTATTTATGGTCTTGCCACTGCGGGTGCCTTGGGCGTTGCCCATGTGCTTAAAATCTTAAAAGAAGAGTTTGAGATCACCATGGCGTTGATGGGCACTGCAACACTTGCAGATATACAGCCCGATATGGTCATAGAGTTCTCATAACCTCTTCAACAAAGCGAATGAAATGAATCAAATTCGTAAAATGAAGAAAAAGATCAAATACATCTCAAAAATACACGGAAATATTTCCCCTAAATACCAAATTAAAGGGAAATATTTTTTCAGACACGACTAAAAGCCATAAAAAAAGAAAAATCTTTTCGACCGAACTGGATTAAACTCTTAAATATAACGTTACAAGGTTACTCACGGTAAATCTAAGTCGTATCAAATATTTACGTTTACAAACACCCTGAAGACTCCCTTGTAAATAGAGACCATAGACACAATCTATATAAATAGTAGGTTGCTTTTTATTACCCACTCAAATGCAACCCGTACTATGTAAGGAGTTACCTCATGATGTTGGCTGATCCAAGTAAGAAATATCGTCGCATGTATCAACGTGTTGACTTGCCAGACCGTCAATGGCCAAACAACGAAATTACAAAAGCGCCTATTTGGATGAGTACTGACCTACGTGATGGTAACCAAGCCATTTTTGAACCGATGGATATGGAACAAAAATTTAAAATGTTCCAAATGTTGGTCAAAATTGGTTTCAAACACATCGAGATCGGTTTCCCTTCTGCATCTCAAATTGACTTTGACTTTACTCGTAAATTGATCGAAGAAAATCACATTCCAGACGATGTCTATATCGAAGTTTTGGTTCAAGCACGTGATCATTTGATCCAACGTACTTTTGAATCTTTAGTCGGTGCAAAACGTGCCATCGTACATATCTATAATTCAAATGCCCCAACTTTCCGCCAAAAAGTCTTAAATGTCGATGTTGCAGGTGCGAAACAATTAGCAGTCAATGCAGCCAGCAAAGTCAAAGAATATGCAGCGCAATATCCTGAAACCGAGTGGGTATTCCAATACAGCCCAGAATGTTTCTCTGCAACCGAATTAGAAGTTGCAAAAGATGTATGTGATGCAGTTACCGAAATTTGGGAAGCGTCACCAAGCAATAAAGTGATTTTAAACCTACCTGCTACGGTTGAAGTTTCGACACCGAATGTTTATGCAGACCAAGTCGAATGGATGCACCGCAACATTGCTCGTCGTGATGGCGTGATTATTTCTGTGCACTGTCACAACGATCGTGGCTGCGGGATTGCTGCCTCAGAATTGGCGATTATGGCCGGTGCAGACCGTGTCGAAGGCTGTGTGTTTGGTAATGGCGAACGTACAGGTAACGTCGATGTCGCTGCGATTGCTTTGAATATGTACTCTCAAGGTGTTGCACCAAACTTAGATTTTTCAAATATCAATGAAATCATTGCAACGGTAGAAGAATGCACAGGCTTGCCTGTTCACCCTCGCCACCCTTATGCAGGCGACTTGGTCTTCACCGCATTTTCTGGTTCGCATCAAGATGCCATCAAAAAAGGGTTCGAGTTCCAAAAGAACGAAGAAATTTGGGATATGCCATACTTACCAATCGACCCGAAAGACTTGGGACGCGACTATGATGCTGTGATTCGCGTCAACTCACAGTCAGGTAAAGGTGGTATTGCTTACTTGTTAGAAGCAAATTACAACGTAGTATTGCCACGTCGTATCCAAATTGAATTCTCTCAAACCGTACAAAAACGTACCGATGAAGAAGGCACTGAAATTACCGCACAAGAAATTTGGAAATTGTTCAAAGAAACTTATGTGGACACCAAAGATACGCATTACTCGACTAAAAACTACCGTTTGTATGACAACAACGGAAAACAAGTGGTTGAGCTTGAAGTTGAAGTGAATGGTGAAACTCAGCAATTACGTGGCGAAGGCAATGGTCCAATCTCTGCGATGTTGGATGCTTTACAGTTACCAATTGATGTCTTGAGCTACGAAGAGCGCGGTATTAGCTCTGGGGCAAATGCTAAAGCCTTGGCTTTGGTTGAATTACAAGTCAAAGGTACAGGTAAATCAGCCTTCGGTGCAGGTATTCACGACAACATTGTGACCTCATCGATTGAAGCTATTATTGCGTGTACCAACCGCTTAATTGATCAAGGTGTGTTAAGCACAGATCAAGTGATTGCTGCTGCGGTATAAGTATTAGCAATAATAATTAGCACTAAAATGACTTTAGAAGGATATCCTCAAGTGGTATCCTTTTGTTTATTAACCCCAAAGATTTAAGGCGAATTATTCCTGTGTCTTTTCCTGCTGACTCCGTGGGTATCGTTAGTCCACAAAAGTTTACTTTTGAAGAGCCCTTAGAGCTCGAATGCGGTCGTATTCTTCCTCGTTATGAACTGATGGTTGAAACCTATGGTGAGCTCAATGCAGATAAATCCAATGCGATTTTAATTTGCCATGCACTATCGGGTCATCATCATGCTGCGGGTTACCATCATGCTGACGATAAAAAACCAGGTTGGTGGGATGCTTGTATTGGCCCAGGTAAAGCGATTGATACTTCAAAGTTTTTCGTGGTTGCACTGAACAATATTGGGGGCTGTAGCGGTTCAACAGGGCCAACTTCGCCAAACCCTGAAAATGATAACCGTCCTTATGGTCCTGACTTTCCTTTAGTCACCGTTCGTGACTGGGTTAAAACCCAAGCCATTTTATCCGATCATCTGGGCATTCAAGTCTGGAGTGCGGTGATTGGTGGTTCGCTGGGCGGTATGCAAGCTTTACAATGGTCGGTTGATTATCCTGATCGTTTGCAAAAATGCGTGATTATTGCCAGTGCACCGAAACTGTCTGCTCAGAATATTGCCTTTAACGAGGTCGCACGTCAGTCAATTTTGTCTGATCCGGACTTCCATGATGGTCGCTATCTTGAAAATGACAGCTATCCAAAACGTGGCCTAATTTTGGCACGTATGGTCGGTCATATTACCTACCTGTCTGAAGAAGCCATGAAACAAAAATTTGGCCGTGACTTAAAGTCAGGCAAATTTATGTACGGTTTCGATGTCGAATTCCAAGTCGAAAGTTATTTGCGTTATCAAGGTGAGCAATTTAGCCGTAACTTTGATGCCAACACCTACCTGATTATGACCAAAGCTTTGGATTATTTTGATCCTTCGCGTGAGTATGAACAGTCTTTAGTTAAAGCCATGTCACAGACCAAATGTCAGTTCCTTGTGGTGTCCTTTACCACCGACTGGCGTTTTACCCCGCAACGTTCACAAGAAATTGTGGATGCGTTGATCACCAATCACAAACCGGTGAGCTATTTAGATATCGACGCTGAACAAGGCCATGACTCGTTCCTGTTCCCGATTCCGTTGTATGTAAAAGCATTACGTGCATTTCTGGGCGGTTCTGAACACCTTCAAGCAACTCAGGAGGCTGTGTAATGCGTATTGATCATCAACTGGCAGAAAAATGGATCAAACCTGATTCCAGCGTACTCGATTTAGGTTGTGGTGACGGTGAATTACTGGCCCATATGAGCAAAAAGCACAATATTCGCGCATATGGACTGGAAATTGATCAAGAAAAGATTGCAATTGCGGTCGGTCGCGGGTTAAATATTATTCAACAAGACTTAAACTTGGGTTTAAGCCGCTTTGCAGACCAGTCTTTTGACTATGTCGTTATGGCACAAGCCTTGCAAGCGGTAGATGCACCAGATGTTTTATTACGTGATATGGTGCGTGTAGGGAAACAGGCGATCATTACTTTTCCGAACTTTGCCCACTGGAAGACCCGTTCTTTCTTGGCACTGAAAGGAATGATGCCCGTTTCTGAAGCTTTGCCGTACATGTGGTATAACACACCCAATATCCACTTATGTACTTTCCGTGATTTTGAAGCACTTTGTGCGGAAAATAACATCAGAATTATTAATCGACTCGCTGTAAATGGGGATCAACAAGATAGTTTACTCAGTAAACGTCTCCCGAATTTGTTTGGTGAAGTCGCAATTTATCGAGTGAGCGCTCTATGAAAAAACTATTCTTAAGCACGACACTATTGGTTGGACTTTTGAGCATTCAAGCTCATGCAGATTATGTTTCCCCAACCACGTCTGTTGCGAGTCAAGCTGCACAATATTCTGTTATGGATATCAATAGCTTAATTAAAGCAGCAAAAGCAGGTCAGCCTGCTGCGCAGTTCTATCTTGCAACTAAGTATCAACAAGGTAAAGACATCTCTGCAGATGAACGACAGGCCTTTGCTTGGTACAAAGCCGCTGCAGATCAAGGTCTTTCGGCTGCTCAGCTAAATGTTGGTCGTATGCTTGCAGATGGCGTAGGCACTAAAAAAGATGAATCTTTAGCACGTCAATACTTTGAAAAAGCAGCCAGTCGTGGTGATAACCGCGCAAGCTTTAACTTGGCGATGATGGAAGAGCAAAAGAAAAACTACATGGGGGCTTATCAATGGTATGAGCTTTCAACCCGTGATGGCATGCTCGATAATAAAGTGATTACGCTTTCTGAAGGCAAGAAAACAGCCTTGGCGGCAAACTTAACACAAGATCAAATTCGTCAAGCACGTGATCGTGCAGACAAGTGGATTCAAGCTCAATAAGCTTTTATTTCCATACTCAGCACCTTCGGGTGCTTTTTTATTGCCTATCCATGAGTAGGACTTGTTAAAATAACCGCATAATTTTTAAAGCATGGATCTTTCACATGGCATCAACTGATTGGTTATCTCAAGGTACCTTAGTCCTCGCAAGCAATAACAAAGGTAAAATTGCGGAATTTGAAAAATTATTTGCAGAACTCAACTTACCTGTTGAAGTGATTGCTCAAGGTAAATTGAATATTGAAGATGCCATTGAAGATGGTTTGAGCTTTGTCGAAAATGCGATTATTAAAGCACGCCATGCTTCTAAAATTTCAGGAAAACCTGCCATTGCAGATGACTCTGGGATTTGTGTCCCAGTTTTAGGTGGTGCACCGGGGATTTACTCTGCGCGTTATGCAGGCGAACATGGCGATGATACTGCCAATAACCAAAAGCTATTAGCTGAACTCAAGCCACTGCGTAAACATGGTCAAGCGACTGAAGGCATGTTTGTATGCGTTTTAGCGTTAGTACAACATGCCGATGATCCTCTTCCGCAAATTTTCCAAGGTATTTGGAAAGGTGAAGTACTAGAGGTTGCTCGTGGGGAAAATGGTTTTGGTTATGATCCACTGTTCTGGCTACCCGAGTTAGGGCTTTCAAGTGCAGAAATGAGTAAAGAAGAAAAAAATAAAATCAGCCATCGTGGCCAGGCGATGCAACTGTTTAAAGCCAGTTTAGAACAATAAAAACTAAGCTGTGTAATGTTGCCCCTTCTCCCCTCGGGGAGAAGAGTAGCGAAAGATTTCCTATATCCCCCTATCACCGTTGCGCAGCACTTGCATTTCCAGCTAAAAGTGAGTGCTTAGATCACAGCAAATACATGCAGCAATAAACCATAAATACTCACCACGGCACAGCTGATGATCGTACCTGAAGCAATGTATTTTGCCGATGTGCCTGTACCTTGATAATGCGTTTCCAAAGCCACAATATTGGCTGCTGGCGGTAAACAAAATAATAAGAACATGACCCCAATATATTGTTCAATATGAGGAATAGCAAGATAACGATAACTCAGCCCACACAGCACCACGCCACATACCAATTTTAACAAAGCTGTCCGACTACTTTGCCACAAGTCCGCTTTTTCAACTTTGGTGTGCCTCAACCACATGCCCAATACACACATGCCAGAGAAACTCATACCAAATTTGGCTGCACTATAAACCACATCAATCAGATCATGCTGTGACCAATGTTGTACCCCAACGAAACGAAAAATAACGGCCAGCATCAAAGCAATCATGGGTGGAGCACAGAGCACTTTTTTTAAAATAAACGAAAAAGCTAACGGTGTTTGGCTCACAGCCGTCACCGCCCAGAGATTGCCAAAAATAGAACCACCGATGTATAGCGCCACCATTGCTGGACTAATTTCTGTGCCAAACAACGCTATCGCAAAAGGAAAGCCTAGCCATGCCATATTGACATAACTAAAGCATAGGGCGCTTAATTTATTCTTTGAAAAGTATAAGAAAAAGTAAAATAAGAGCACTGCCACGACAAAACTGAATAACATCAAACTAAAGCTACCAGCCTGATAAAACACCATGTTGTAGACAATAACAATCGGAATAAAACAACGCGCTAATAGACTTGAAAATCCTGTTTTCAACCGTGTTGCCAATGGGGTAGATGCAAGGAATAAACCACTAAGAAAGGCCAACAGAGGGAGCAGCAACGTCACTTCAATATCCTTGAAATTTCACCTAATCATCATAACACTGCTTTTCCTCAAAATCTGTGCGGAGCGATCGTTTTGTCTTGAAATTGAAACATCATCGTCACCGCAATGTCACACAAGCCTGTTGATATAGGGAAAACGAAAAGTGATGAGGATCTACCCATGGCGGGACTATCAATTTGGCACGTACTAATTTTTGCAATTGTGGTTATTCTTCTTTTTGGTACAGCCAAACTTAAGAACTTAGGCAAAGATGTCGGTGGTGCCGTGAAAGACTTTAAAAAATCAATCCGTGATGAGGACGCTGAAGCAGCTCAACTCAATGAACCACGCACCTTAGAACATCAAAATAGCAACACAAGCAACTCAACCGTCAAACATTAAGTCATTGGAGTTTTGCGATGCTCAATATCGGCATGACAGAGCTTTTGGTGTTTGGCATTATCGCACTATTGGTTCTTGGACCAGAGAAATTACCTGAAGCGGCGCGCTTTGCAGGCAAGTGGTATGGCAAAGTCAAACGCATGGTCAGTAATGTACAAAATGACATTGACCGTGAGCTACGGATGTCTGAATTACGTGAGCAAATGCAAAATGAAATGAAGCGAATTCAGGAGCTTGAACAAAAAATGCAAGCTCAGATGCAACACATACAACAACAAAATATTTTGGCAAATGAAAAGCACCAAGAAACTGCCATACTCGATAATAAAAATATCTCCCATACTTATCAGTATGTAGATCAAAAAGCGCCTATCTTACTGACACTTCAGCCTATGAAACAAAAGTCATCTGTAGATTCGGCACCTTATTTAGGCTGTGTTCAAAATAGCTTTGAACCGATGCGGGAGGCTGTATGAAATCTAACAACTTAAATCCTGTAGTGACTCAAGATTCAGAGCAACTGCTGCTTGAAGAAATGCCGATTACTAAGCACTTGATCATCTTAAGAGGTCATTTATTTAAAATCGTCGGTTTAATTCTCATTTTGTTTTTTTGTTTATTGCCTTTTGCCAATCATAGCTACCAAATGCTATCTGAACCCTTACGAGCACAACTTCCAGTTAGCTCATCTATGATTGCAACGGATGTTACTGCCACCTTCATGGCGCCATTTAAACTGAACTTTTTTGTGGCTCTCATGCTGGCCATGCCTTTTATCATTTATCAGCTTTGGGCTTTTGTAAAACCTGCGCTATACGAAAAAGAAAAATCGCTCGCAACGCCTCTTTTGATTGGTAGTATTGCTTTGTTTTATGCTGGTGTGGCTTTCGCTTATTTCATTGCACTGCCATCCATTTTGCACTTTTTTATCAGTGTTTCCCCTGACACTGTGGCCCCAATGACAGACATCAACAGCTATCTCAGCTTCTGTCTAAAACTGTTTTTGGTTTTTGGCTTAACATTTGAAATTCCTATTGTTACCTTAATACTCATCTTGATTGGGGTGGTGAGCACACAACAATTGGTTGAAAAACGAAAATTCATTATTGTCGGCTGTTTTTTTGTTGCAATGTTTGTGACCCCACCTGATGCTCTTTCGATGATTATGCTCGCGATACCGATGTGGCTTTTATTTGAGATTGGTCTCTTTTTTGGAAAACTGATTGAAAAAAAGCGCGCGGCTGAAGCTTAAACTCCCCCCCGAGTTTAAACAATGAGCAGGCAAAATTGCCTGCTTTTTTTATGGCTAAATGTGCTACCGATCATTTCATGTTTTTGACATATAAACTTCACCACGCTGTCATATTGCATCTTTACTTTGTGTGTAACTTTCTAAAAACGACCAAGCAAAGACGCTAGGAATAAACATGACCTATCAAACGCCTTACCATGAAGACCAAGAACTGGATAATAATGACTCAAGCAACGTCCATTTTCGAGACATTCTAGAAAAACACATTTCACGCCGTAGCTTAATTAAGAAAACTGCAAGTGGAGCGGCTGCGTTAGCATTAGCATCAAGCTTAACAGCGTGTGGAGATGATGATAATTCTACAAACAATGAAACAACGCCTCCAACCGATCCAAACGTACGACCACAGAAATTAACATTTACCCCAGTAGATAAAAACTTAAATGACTGGGTTACGGTGCCTGAAGGCTATACAGCAACTGTACTCTATGCAATGGGCGATTCGATTAACCCAGCATATGCAGCATGGGATGATCAAAATGTCCCGTCTGGTCCGAGTTTCCAATTCCGTTCAGGTGATTGCCATGATGGTATGAGTTTTTTTGGTTTAAACAACTCAACTGGCCGTTATGATTCGTCTGCCTCAGAACAAGGTCTTTTGGTGATGAATCATGAATACATCAATCCAACATTCCTACATCCTAAAGGGCCAACTAAACCCAATGGCCGACGTCCTGAAGACGAAGTAATTCGTGAAGTCAATGCACATGGTGTCTCCGTAGTTCACATCAAGAAAGACAAGACAAATCAGAAAGTTGAAATTGTGCAAAATTCTATTTTCAATCGTCGTATTACAGGCTCAACAATCATGGACTTTAATGGTCCAGTGGCAGGTAACCCTTTACTCGCAACACAATATTCACCTGTGGGTCTCAAAACTCGCGGCACACACAACAACTGTGGTAATGGCTACACACCTTGGGGTACATATTTAACCACAGAAGAGAACTTTATTGGATATTTCAAACGTTCAGGTGCCGATGAATATGCAGGTCGCTCAGAGAAAGAAAAAATCGCATTAAAACGTTATGGCTTGGGCTTAAGTATTGATTACCTTTATGAGAAAAATGCAGATGGTACCCCGAAGAAGAATGAAAAAGGACAAATTATTTACCTCCTTGATCCAGCAGGAAATAAAATCCCAAATAAAGATGAGCAAAATCGTACCGTTTATTTGGATACGAACTCACGTTATGCTTGGGAAACCGCAATTGGCGAAGCTGAGTCGCAAGATCTATATGACCGTTGGGATGCAACTATTAAAGGAGCAACTGCTACACAAGACTTCCGTAATGGGCCAAACACCTTTGGTTGGATTGTAGAAATTGACCCGTTTAACGCAGGTCAAAACCCTGTAAAACGTACTGCACTAGGACGTTTCGCACATGAAGACTGTCGTGCAAGCCGTGCAATTGAAGGCCAACCGTTTGCCTTCTACATGGGGGATGACTCTCGTGGCGAATACATTTATAAATTTGTCTCGGATGCAACTTGGGACCCGAAAGACATTAACACAGGTTACCGAGCAGGTGACAAATACATGAACAATGGCAAGTTCTATGTGGCTCAATTTAATGATGACGGTACAGGACAATGGGTCGAATTGGCTTATGGACAAAATGGCCTAAATGAACAAAACAGCATTTACCCATTTAGCTCTCAAGCAGAAGTCCTGACCTTTGCACGCTTAGCAGGTGACACGGTTAAAGCAACCAAGATGGACCGTCCAGAATGGGTCGCAGTTAACCCAGAAAATGGGGAAGTTTATGTTACGCTGACCAACAACTCAAACCGTGGTACAGCATATACAACCGATGCAGCGAATCCACGTAACTATAGCGACCCAGAAGGCGGTAAAGGCAATGTCAACGGTCATATCATTCGCTTCAAAGAAGAAAACTCAGCGGCAGAGACCTTTGAATGGGATATTTACTTATTTGGTGCTGAAGCTGCGATGGCGGAAAACATTAACCTCTCAGGTTTAAATGATAACAACGACCTGTCATCACCAGATGGGATGTGGTTTGACCCACGGGGCGTGCTGTGGATTCAAACCGATGATGGCGCGTATACCGACACAACTAACTGTATGATGCTTGCAGCCTTACCGGGTCAAGTGGGTGATGGCGGTGCTGCAACTGCTCCAAATGAACAAGCAACTATTGTGGGTGCAAAAGTTACAGATGAAAACTTACGTCGTTTCCTCACAGGCCCTGCTGAATGTGAAATCACGGGGGTAACCATGACGCCTGACCACAAAGCCATTTTCATTAATGTGCAACATCCGGGTGAAGACTCTAAGAGCTACGATGCACCAACCAGCCACTGGCCTGCAAGCCAAACCGATCGTACGAACCAAACTGCGCGTCCACGTTCGGCAACCGTGGTCATTACACGTAATGATGGCGGTTTGATCGCAGGTTAAGCAAAAACACAGCAAATGCCGACCTCATGTCGGCATTTTTTTATAGTTTAAAGAATACCGTCTGTTCCGTGATTTTTCCTTTACACTCACCCTGCTGCTGCTTTTCCAACCAAGACCATTGTTCATGGGTCATACGCAGGAAGTTAGAACAGCGTGTCCCATAAATAGGGCTTCGAATAAAGGTCGAAGATAATAACTCTTCCATATCCAGACTAATGCCAGTTTGCGGCAATAAGTTTGGAATAATCTTGCGCTCATCTTCCAAAATATCCCATGCAGCTATCTCCACATCACTTTGTAAAATATGGCTTTGTTGCAACATTGGTAAAAACTCTTGAGTAAAGCGCTTACGTAAATGTTTGGTTTTTTCCCAATGTTCCGTCATCAAACCATTCGACACCACATACACGCCTTTCGGAAGAACCTGTGGTGCTTCACCACGATTGCTCATATAGACCGCCTGATAGCGATCCCCCATAAAAAGATTAAAACCCGCATAGTCACATTGTTTTTTCTCTAAGTCTTGAGCAAAACGAATCGGGGTTTGTTCAGACTCTAAAAAGGATTGAATCAAATGTCCGCGAGACGTTGGATAGCTGGTTTGATCCTTTCCATCGCGAAAGTTAGTTAAAACTGCCCAACGTCCTGTTGGCGTTATACCCATCCATGTGCCGCCAGACTGCAAATCTTGCCCTGCAATAATCGGGCTATTTTCCCATTGCTTTAAATGGCTCGAAGGGCGCTGATAGAACTCATCTCGATTTGAAATCAAACACAATGGCATCTCATCCAAGACCTGCCATGCTATTGCCACAATACACATAAACGATACTCATCATCTTTACACATTGAATGTACAACATTTTTCATCTCTTTCAGCTAAAATCTGTTCAAAACATAATGACTAGGAATATGCATGCTGACCTATCCAAATATTGACCCCGTCGCAATAGCACTTGGCCCTTTACAAGTCCATTGGTACGGACTGATGTATTTATTGGCCTTTTTGTTTGCTTGGGGACTAGCAAGCTACCGCGCGAAAGAACGAGGTTGGACACCGGACATGGTCTCCGATCTGATCTTTTATGGCGCTCTAGGTGTAGTTATTGGTGGTCGTGTCGGTTACGTCTTCTTTTATGGCTTTGAGCAATTCCTTGCCAACCCTATTTGGCTATTCCAAGTCTGGACAGGCGGAATGAGCTTCCACGGCGGCTTCTTGGGTGTAATGCTTGCCATGCTGTTTTGGTGCAAGAAATACAAAATGACTTGGTTCCAAACCCTCGACTTTATTGCGCCATGTGTACCTACAGGGCTCATGTTTGGCCGTATTGGTAACTTCATTGGTGGAGAGCTTTACGGTCGCCCTGTTGCAGACCCAAACTTTGCATTGGGTATGATTTTCCCAACGGATCCGCTACAGCTAATTCGCCATCCTTCTCAGCTCTATCAGGCCTTTTTTGAAGGGTTATTGTTATTCATCGTACTGTGGTGGTTCAGTTCAAAGCCACGTCCTCGCATGGCGGTTTCAGCGTTATTCTTGATCGGTTACGGTATGGCCCGCTTCATCGTAGAATTCTTCCGTGAGCCTGACAATGGGCAACTATTCATCGCATGGATGAGTAAAGGTCAATTCCTCAGTCTGCCAATGATTTTGGTTGGTACGTGGATGATGTGGTATGCCTATCAAAAGAAAATCTATGATTGGGGTCCACAAAAGAATAATGGCTAATCCGATGAGCGGATAAAATATTGGGGGCTTCATTGCCCCCTTTTTTAGGGCCAAATTATGCTAAAGTGACATATGTTTGGTTTTTAAATACATCACTCCCATGCTCGAATTTTGGTTTAATCCCTCAATTTCTATTCTTAAAAAATTACTTATTTTTATTGCAATTGCTGTTGTAACAGGTGTGTTGTATTGGATGGAACCCCTGAGCCTCAATGCCATTTTAATGTTCTTGGGTACTGGGATTGTTTTTCTGATTTGTCGTTACTGCAAAATCCATTTTGCGGCCAAAAATCCTACAGGTTTTTTATATCGTCTACTGACTTGGATTCCTATTGCCCTACTCTTAGCGCTGATTTTTATGAATATTAAAGATGGTGAGCTACTGGTTCCGGGTGCACAAGGGATTGGTTTTATGGCGCTAGGGATTTGCCTATTTTCCCCCCTATCTCTTTTGCATAGCAATACTCAGCCTGAGTCTAAATAAACCATGTTGAACTTTTGGTATTCGGAACGCTGTAGCCGTCAAATTAAACTCATCGTTTGTATTGCCACTTGCGTGATGATTTTTATGGCAGCACAAGTTCAACAGCTTGGCGCAATTTTTATTGGTTTGTGTCTCGTGATTGGCATTGCAACGCATTTGCTACGTGGTGTGCTATTGAAGATTGCTCAGGACAATCCGTATCGGGAAGGCTTTTCGCGTTTGGTTATTTTTGTACCCCTAATTGCCCTGATTTGTTTGCTGGGCTATCTCCCCGCTCAAGATAAAATTGCGCTTGCGCTCCAGTGTATCGGCTTTAGTGGAATTGGTTTATTTTTAGTATCGATTCACGCACAGCGTGAAAAAAGAATTTAATCGGGATGCGGAGTTGCTCTACATCCGGTCAACATCTGCTTAATCCATTCGATAATAGCTGTAGTTCACATTTTGGTTACGGTAAACCGCATAACCACTTTGTTTAAAATCAGAAACCCAGCCATTGCCTGAATAAGCGGCAATATGTCCATAACGGTTTTTTGCAGTACGGTCGATAATATAAATATCACCTTTTTTAGGCTGATCAAAAGATAAATTAATTTTACGATAACCAATGCTGGTTAGGGTATTCCCCCAATCTGCCGCAGCCACAGGATGACTCTTGAAGCTTGCACCCGCAGACTCTAAGCCAATGCGAATACTTTTAGCACATTTTTGAGTGCTGGTTTGACGGGTAATATTTCTTAAAAATCCTGTAAATTTTTCAATATCCACACGCTGATGGTTGCTAATAGCCCTTTCTCTTGCTTGCTTCGAGCTTAAAATATCCGCAGCGGTAACATTTCGCTCTGACTGAGAACGTATTATGATATTGGTTTGCGCAGGCGCATAGATGTCATTCATATTTACGTTTTGATCATAAGGCATACTAAAACCAACTCTCCTCCCAATCATTAGGGGTGTGCAACTTTTCGAGTTCGAAATACTAACCGCTCAGTATTGAACTTTCATGTCGTAAATGTAATATTTTTTTTCAAAATGCAACACAACTTTTCTAAAGTTTTATTTTCTCTGTACTTTTTGAAACTTAAATTAACTAAAAAAATTTACCCCTTACCCAAGTCCTTTTTCGGATTAAGCTCAAATGTTTCACCATTGGCTAATGAAGTCCTTAGATATGGAATGGATTGCCCATCTAAACGGCTATCTATTTAGATTCGATACAACTCAATTATTGCAGTTTAAATCCTGCACAAAACCACTTTAACCTGGTTCTCTGTAATAGCTTTCACATAACTTTTATATGATTAATCATCTCGCCTGACTTACTAATCTCGAGTGCGCAATAAGGCACAATTCAGTATAATCATCCGCAGATTTTATAATTTAGAGTGGAAAGTACAGGCACATCTATTAAGAGGTCTGTTCCCCCGAAGTGTTTATTTGAGAGTTTTATGAAAACGTATTTAGACCTGCTACAACACATCCTCGATCACGGTGGTGATAAAGGCGACCGTACTGGTACAGGTACGCGCTCGGTATTTGGTCATCAAATGCGCTTTGATCTTTCTCAAGGCTTCCCTTTATTAACCACTAAAAAAGTACACTTTCGTTCGATCGTGATTGAACTGTTGTGGTTCTTAAAAGGCGATACCAATGTGCAATATTTACAGGACAACAAAGTCAGTATTTGGGACGAATGGTCAACCGCAGAACAAACTGCGCGTTTTGGTCGCCCAGAAGGTGAACTGGGGCCTGTGTATGGTCATCAATGGCGTAATTTCGGTGCAACAAAAAAAGCCGACGGTTTGTATGAAAAAGATGGTTTTGACCAAATTGCTTGGTTAATCAATGAAATTAAAACCAATCCAAACTCACGCCGTCTGATTGTATCGGGTTGGAATCCACAAGAAGCTGGGCAAGTTGCTCTTCCTCCGTGCCACACTCTATTCCAGTTCTTTGTCCATAACGGCAAACTGTCTTGTCAGCTCTATCAGCGCAGTGCCGATGTATTTTTAGGTGTGCCTTTTAATATTGCCAGTTATGCGCTACTCACTCATATGATCGCACAAGTCTGCGGTTTAGGTGTGGGTGACTTTGTCTGGACGGGTGGTGATACGCATTTATATGCCAACCATTTTGAGCAAGCGAAGCTTCAGTTAAGCCGTGAACCTTTAGGGCTGTGCCAACTGAAACTCAATCCTGCGGTTAAAGATATTTTCGATTTTAAATTTGAAGATATCGAAATCGTGGGTTATGAATCGCATCCCGGGATTAAAGCACCTGTTGCTGTTTAAAGTAGATCAAGTCCAATTCAATCTCGCATTGAATCAGCGGGATTAAGGTTTACCCATAGATGTTCTTCCTCTCCTTGAGAAAGAATGAGAAATATGAACCGACATTTGAGCGCGTTATGGCCTTTCAAAACTTAGAAGTTGTACATGTAGTCGCAATGGATCAGCAACGCTGTATTGGTAAAGGCAATGACCTACCGTGGCATATTTCAGCCGATCTAAAACACTTCAAAGCCATCACCCAAGGTGGTGTGGTCATTATGGGCCGTAAAACGCTCGAATCGATGGGCCGTACTTTACCCAAACGTGTCAATTGGGTCATTACTCGCGACACTTCTTGGGCTTTTGAAGGCACAAAGGTGGCTTACAGCATCGAAGAAGCTTTAGCGCAAGCTGTTGCCGATGTTCAAGCTTCAGAAAAACCTGACAGTATTTTTATCATTGGTGGTGGTGAAATTTTTAAACAGACCATCGACATTGCGGACCGTTTAGAACTCACGCATGTTGAACTCGATGTGCAAGGTGATGCGCATTACCCTGCCATTCCAGCAGCATTTAAAAAAGTCGCGTCAGAACAACATATTGATGACAAAACTGGAATTGCTTTTGAGTTCGCAACCTATCAAAAATAAAGTATATTCTTTTTGCTAAAAGCACGATGCACAACATGATCAAAATAGAATTTTGGCGGACACTGGGCTTTGGATTACTCCACACCCTGTTTAGTATTTTTGTCTTGTTCAGTTCAATTTGGCTGTGTTTTGCATTGTGGATTCAAGAACCTTTGGGCTGGTTGGTCAGCCGTATTTTTATTGGGATCTGGATTGCTTTTGCGCTCAGCATTTTAGGCATCTATATCACCCAAAGCTTTTTTGGTCGTCGCCTCGATATCGTTCTTTATCTCCTTGGTTTTTTATTGGCGTTGTCTTGGTATTTTAGTTTAGATGCACGTCAAGACCGCGACTGGCAACCTGAAGTAGCAAAAATCTTGTATTATGAAAAACAAGGCGACCATGTCACCCTTCATAATGTCCGTAATTTCACATGGCACCCAGACGGCTCCTATACTGAACATTGGGATACCCGCTCTTTCGATCTAAATCAAATCACTGGGGTCAATATCATTACCTCATACTGGATGGGGCCGCAAATCGCACATACCTTGGTTAGTTTTGATTTTACCAATACTGCACCACTGACCTTTTCCATTGAAATTCGCAAAGAAAAAAATGAAGAATTTTCAGCGATTGGTGGTTTTTTTAGAAAATATGAGCTGAGTTTAGTGGCCTCAGATGAGCATGATATTGTGTATACCCGTAGCAATATTCGTCATGAACACGTCTATTTCTTTCCTGTTCGCCTCGGACAGGCTGAAAGTAAAGCACTGTTTGTAGAGTATTTACATAAGGCAGACGAGCTTGCCAAGCATCCTAAGTGGTATAACACCCTTACCAGTAATTGCACCACATTGGTGTTTGATATGGTTCAAGCCGTTTCACATGACGCTTTACCAACCGACTATCGTATTTTAGCTTCAGGTTATTTACCGAACTATCTGTATGACTTAGGCGCGATTAGTCCACAATGGGATATGAAAACATGGTATCAAAAAGCCTATATCAATCCACGTGTAAGCAAAGAAACAGAGTTAACCAGTCGTGAGTATTCACAGCTTATTCGTCAGGGCTTACCCGTTGACCAAACACGCTAAAGTCTGCAACGAAAAGCTGTAAGTTAAAACTGGCAATCAACGACAAAATTTGCTTTGATAGTTCAGACGATACATCACAATAAGAGTCTGATCCCATGTTAAAAAAACTGATTGCAAGCAGTCTTTTAGCGAGTAGCTTAATCATGACTGGCTGCCAAACGACACCACCGCCATCCGACACCATTGAAATGGCCAACATTCAACAGCTTCAGCAACGGACTTGGATTTTGACGCAAATTGGCAATACCGAAATTAAAACAGCACCCAATGAACGTAATATTCCAAGCCTTCAGTTTTCAGCTGATAACCGCATCAGTGGTGCAGATGGCTGTAACCGCATTATGGGCAGCTATACCGTCGGACGCGATACGCTCACCTTGAGCCAGCTCGCAACCACCCGAATGGCCTGTATCAATAACAGTACTCTCCCGCAACATTTCCAAGAAGCGCTGGCAAAAGTGACGCATTACCAAGTGTTTGGTAAAACTCTGAAACTGCTCGATCGACATGGCAACTTGCTGCTACAGTTTGGCTCTGCCATTCAACCACGTTAAATTATTTCTATAAAAAAGCCTGTAATCACAGGCTTTTTTAATCTGTAGCAGACAACATTGTACTGCACCAATCAGCCCTTATATAAACAGATATAAACACAATTAGGATTTTAAAATGCAACAAGCACTCTTTGGTGGTGGATGTTTTTGGTGTGTAGAAGCGGTTTATTTAGAGCTTCAAGGCATACATAAAGTGACCAGTGGTTATGCAGGTGGAGATACTGACAACCCGACTTATGAAGATATTTGTCGTGGCGATACCAACCACGCCGAAGTTATTTTAATTGATTTTGATGAAACTCAAATCAGCTATGCTCAGCTACTCGATGTGTTTTTTGCCACTCATGATCCAACAACACTCAACCGTCAAGGCAATGATGTCGGCACCCAGTATCGTTCAGTCATTTATTATTTTAATGATGCGCAGCGTGCTGATGCAGAGCAAACGATTAACGACTTAAAGGCAGAAGGTCTCGACATTGTGACCGAACTCAGCCCTGTACCGACGTTCTATTCGGCTGAAGACTATCACCAAAACTTTTACGCTCGTAACCCATCTCAAGGCTATTGCAACTTTGCCATTCCGCCAAAACTGATGAAGCTGCGCTCTAAGTTTCAGGCTTTATTGAAAGACAACAAATAATTCAAGAATTCACCATAAAAAAAGCGACTTCAAGAGTCGCTTTTTTTTAACATCAACTTAGTTATCGCTGACGAAAGCAATATCTGCCAGTCCAGCTTCACTCGCACGAGACATCACTTGTGCGACCATATCGTAACGAGATTCTTTATCTGCACGAAGTTGAACAGTTGGCTTGGTTTCCAACTCACCCGCTTCATTAAAACGCGTTTGTAGTTCTTCCAAGCTAATCACTTGATTATCCCAAGCCACTTCGCCTTTTGCATTAATGCTCACGGTAATGGCTTTAGGTGGAGGATCTACAATATCAGCTGTCGTTTTTGGTAAAGTTAATGGAATTGATGGGTTGGCAACGGTCGCTGTCACCAAGAAGATGATCATCAAAACCAGCATAATATCGATCAGCGGAATGAGGTTCATCTCATTCATGCCAGCATCGTTATCGTCACCCAATTGAAAAGCCATTAAGCTTGACCTCCAACTAAACCTTGTTGAGTCGCTTTACTTTCTACTGCCGCAGGTGCTGAGTCTTGTTGTAACATGGTATCAATTAGCAAGCCATGTGCTTGGTCTTGAAGCTCATGTGCCAAAGTACGGTTTACACGTGCACAGATGTTATACGCTAACACCGCAGGAATCGCGACAGCCAAACCTAAACCCGTCATGATCAATGCTTCACCCACAGGAGTTGCAACTTGCGCTAAGCCCGCTTGACCACTTTTGCCAACAGCAACAAGAGCATGGAAAATTCCCCATACTGTACCAAACAAACCAACGAACGGTGCAAGCGATGCAATCGTGCCTAGAACTGAAACACCTTTCTCCGCATTCGCTTTTTCAGCAGAAATTTGACGAAGGAGTGCTTGTTCTGCAACTGCTTTACGTTGTTCAAAGTTCAGTACAGCAAACTTTGATTTTAACTTAGCTAAAGCTTGTGAAAGTTGAGCATAAGCTTGTTGTTTCAATTGACGTGTACCCATGATACGTAAAACAAAGATGGTCCACGTTGCAATCGACATTGCCAACAAGATGAAATACAGTGTTTTACTGACTGCATCAGCATGTTGCCAATAAACTGAAAAGTTCATACTCGAACTCCTGATAAAGTTAGCGTTTTGTATTCAATTCTAAATCAAATGGTTGCTCAGCCCGAATTGGATAAGCTACACCATTTTCTTTATAAGGTTTAAATTTAGCGCCTTTGACAGCTCTTAAAATCTTTTCATCTAAAGCAGGCACACCACTTGAGCGCGTAATACGGGCATTCACAATCGACCCTTTTTCATTCGCCTCAATCAGCACCACGACTCGACGGTTTTCACCTTGTAAATCTTGATTACTATAAACTGGTTTTGGAGAGCGGCTCCATTGCACACCTGAACCACCAATCGACACCGACCGCGGTGAAGTATCGGCAGGCTCAGCTTGAGTAACAGGTTTAGCTTGCTCTGGTTGCACGACAGGTTTTTCGACTTTTTTCTCTGTAATCGTCGTGGTGACTGTCGGTTTTACTGGGGTTTCGGTTGGTTTAACAACCGGTTTAACCACTTCTGCTTTTTTAACTTGTTGAACCTTTTCTACCTTTTTCGGTGGAGTCGGTTGTGGTTTTTCCACAATCTTCACTTCCTTCGGCTTAGTCGGTTCCTTTTTCGGTTCTTCTTTCGGCTTAGGCGGTAGCGGTTTTGGTGGTTCTTGAATTTTAACGAAACGAACCTTCAATGGTGCTTTTTCAATCGGTTTGAGTTCAGGAGCTTTCATGTGGTTCACTGCCCACAATACGCCCATATGGCCCACGACAACCGCGATCAAAGCAGCAAGAACTTTCTTTTTCATCGGGTTGGGAGTCTGCATAGGAGAAATAACTGTTGAACTCATTAAAATCGGTGACCTAATTTAAGCGGAGTGGCCACTAGGTTGGTTTCCACTATAACGCTTATCGGTTAGTACAATAAAGTAGCGCAATGATAAATGAGAAGTGTTTTCATTTGCAACTATTAATTTGTCACTTTTTATGGTTTTTTCTAATCATACCCAAACAAAAAAGGCATACTTAATGTATGCCTTTTTCAATCTTGCTTGCAACCAATTTTTTATTGGAAAACGACTGTTTTGTTACCATCAACAATAATACGGTCTTCTAAGTGCCACTTCACTGCACGTGCCAAGACATTACGTTCAACATCCTGACCCAATTCACGTAATTGATCAACCGTAAAGTCATGGTTCACACGCTCTACATCCTGCTCAATGATCGGACCTTGATCCAGATCCGCAGTGACATAGTGCGCAGTTGCACCAATGAGTTTTACACCTTTTTCATGCGCTTGCTTGTATGGGTTTGCGCCAACAAAAGCAGGTAGGAAGGAGTGGTGAATGTTGATCACTTTCATTTCCCACTTCTCGACAAATGCTTCATCTAGAATTTGCATATAACGCGCAAGTACCAATAAGTCATTGCCTTGCATTAATTCATCAATTTCAGCATAAGCTTCGCGTTTGTTATCCTTCGTTACAGGGACAACTTCAAACGGAATGCCAAAGTTCTCAACCGCTTCGCGTAAAGTTTCATGGTTAGAAATCACTTTGGTGATTTCGCACGGCAAACCGCCACGCGCATGACGCCATAACAGCTCAAGTAAGGCATGATCTACTTTAGATACCAAAATCCCGACTTTTTTCACGTCGCTGACCAGCGCCAAACGCCATTGCATTTCATAACGCTCAGCTACATTTGCAGCAAAAGTTTGAGTGATGCTTTCTTTACGAGACTGTAAATTGTCCAGTTCAAACTCAACACGCATAAAGTAACGTCCGCCCTGAGCTTCAGTCGCGTATTGATCAAGCGCAGTGATATTCGCGCCTTGATGATACAAAAAGCTCGATACAGCTTGCACGATCCCTGGCTTATCTTCACAAGTAATCAGTAAACGTGCCGTGTTAGCAGTTGTCATATTCATGTCAGTTTAAATCAGTAAAATGAAAATCAAGCCGAGTATTCTAGCGCTTTTTACTCAGCTGTCAAAACACCTTATGGCTTATCATCCGATTTAAATGACGCCAAGCTCGAAAACAGTTCAGACGGCCCCATCGTATCCAACAAGCGCTCATACGTCTCACGACTTTCACCACGCAAATAGGCCCCTTCTAAGAACACCATTTGACGGAGAGCCTGCCAAACCCACTTTTCTTCTAATGTATTGGAGTCAGTGATATGACCCGACATATAAAGGAAGTTGGTCCAGTTGGTCAGTACAATCCATAAATTGATAATCAGGGCTTCAATTTCTGACGACGTCATTTGCATCAGACCGGCATCAACAAAGGCCTGATAGATCTTTTGCCCTTGTTGCATCACTTGCCCTGCAAAACGTGGGTACATCTTGCGGAAGTCTTCATTGTTTTCAACCAAATGATAGACATCACGGTGTAAAAAGCGATAAGCCCACAACTGGCTGCTTAGCACCTGAAAATAACGAATTTTATCATTGGCATCTAACAGACGGTCATCGGGCAAAGCCAGCATTTGTAGCGTTTCGCCTTGATACTGCTCCATGAGCTCTTTGATAATTTCACTTTTATTGCGAAAGTGATAATACAAATTGCCCGGACTCATATTCAATTCAGCGGCAATATGATTGGTCGTAACAGAACGTTCTCCACGCTCGTTAAAAAGCTGCAAACTGAGTTGCAAAATACGTTCTTTGGTTTTCAACGTTTTAGTTTGAGACATCCTAAAATAACCATTCATTCAGTGCATTAGAAGACTAACACATAAAGTAACTTGACTAATTAGAGCAATTACTCTAAAAATTAAACATAAATTGAAATTTGAAATGGTAGTGCGGCATGAACAGTCAAACAAAAACAACTTCATTGACACCACATTCTTATGATATTCAGCACCTACATGATGTGCTTGAACAGCAAAAGCACGCTTATTTACGTTATCCATTGCCAACCGCAAAAGAGCGTATTGACCGTTTGGCACGACTTAAGCGTATCTTAGTTAAGTATCAAGATCAATTTGCAGAGGCAATTAATCAAGACTATGGCAACCGCTCCACCAGTGAAACCAAAATTGGGGAATTACTCACCTGCCTTGAACACATCAAATATTATAGCAAGCATTTAACCACGTGGATGAAACCCTCGAAACGTCACGTTTCCATCATTCACCAGCCGGCTAAAGCATGGGTGCAATATCAACCTTTAGGTGTGATCGGTATTATTACCCCATGGAACTATCCTTTATTACTCTCGATTGGACCCTTAATTTGTGCTTTGGCGGCAGGTAACCATGCCATGATCAAAATTTCCAGTTCATCGAGCAACTTTGGTCGTATCCTTGAAAAAGCGCTCTCCGAAGCCTTTCCTCAAGAATTAGTTTCCGTGACCAATGGCGGTGGTGCGATCTCGGATGCCTTTTGTCGTCTGGCTTTTGACAAACTGATTTTCACAGGTTCAACCAATGTCGGTAAAACCGTCATGTCTGCTGCGGCAGAGAACCTCGTTCCATTGATTCTCGAACTTGGCGGAAAATCACCAGTATTAGTACATCCTTCTATTCATTTACGGGATGTTGCACAGCGGATTGCTGCAGGTAAACTGTGGAATGCAGGTCAAACCTGTGTTGCACCTGACTATATGTTCTTGCCTAAAGGTAAAACTGCCGAGTTCATTGAGCACTTCCGCGAGTGTGTGGAAGAGATGTATCCCGACATTCTGCATAATCCAGACTACACCTCGATTATTAATGACCGCCAATACAACCGCTTGCAAGGCTATCTTGAAAATGCACGTGAGCATGGAGCGCAGGTGGTTGAGATCAACCCAGCCCATGAAACCTTCTCCGATACACGTAAAGTGCCCCCTACACTGTTAACTGGGGTCACACCTGACATGCGTATTATGCAAGACGAAATCTTTGGGCCACTGTTGCCGATCATGGAATATGATCAAATAGACGATGTTATCGAGTTTATTAATAGCCGTCCGCGTCCACTTGCATTATACTACTTCGACTTTGATCAGGCGCGTGCAGATTATGTTGCACAGCGTACTCATTCAGGGCATTTCGGACAAAACACGGTTTTGACCCATGTCGCACAAGACGATTTACCATTTGGTGGCGTTGGTGCATCAGGTATGGGGAAATATCATGGTCCAGAAGGTTTCTTCAGTTTGTCGCATGAACGGTCAGTGATGTCGAATCCCAAGTTATATAGCTTGAAATTCATTCTCCCACCGTTTAACAAACCAATTCACAAGTTGATTTCAAAGACCCTTCTTCGCTAAATGATCAAGGCATGACCTATCGCACGGGTTCATGCCTAGTTTTAATGAAAATCGCTTGTCTTTTAAGCGCATTTTTGGTATAAAACGCCCCTTGAATGATTTCATCCGTTTACTTAATAACTAGCGCACAATCGGTGCTGTCTAGCAATGGAGTTCACCATGTCTAAGGTTTGCCAAGTTACCGGCAAGCGTCCAGTCGTTGGCAACAACGTCTCGCACGCCAATAACAAAACCAAACGCCGGTTCGAGCCGAACCTGCATCACCACCGTTTCTGGTTAGAAAGCGAAAAACGTTTCGTACGTCTTCGTCTAACTACAAAAGGTATGCGTATTATCGACAAATTGGGTATCGAGAAGGTTGTTACTGACCTACGTGCTCAAGGTCAAAAGATCTAAGGAGTCTGAACCATGCGTGATAAAATTCGCCTAGTTTCTACTGCTGGTACAGGTTATTTCTATACCACAACTAAGAACAAACGTACTATGCCGGAAAAAATGGAAATCAAAAAATTTGATCCAAAAATCCGTCAACACGTAATCTTCAAAGAAGCTAAAATTAAATAATTTTAGTTTTTTGGAAAAAACGACCTGCTTTAGGTCGTTTTTTTTTGCTTTTTTTTCGTTCGACTTGTTAAACTTTTAATCTCTTTTGGCACCTTTTGTGCTTTGCTTCTTTTTCACCCTTAACTTTTGCTTAAGGAGTTTTTAGTGCCTCATGACGTAGATCTCATTATATTACTTGCTGTCGGTTTTGGGCTCGCGCTCATTTTCGGCTATCTTGCCGTACGCTTACGCCTTCCCCCACTCATTGGTTATCTGATTGCGGGTATCATTATTAGTCCCAATACCCCGGGTATTGTCGCGGACATTCATCTAGCGAACCAATTGGCTGAACTTGGGGTCATGTTCCTCATGTTTGGTGTGGGCATGCATTTTTCTCTCAATGACTTATTACAAGTTCGACGCATTGCACTGCCTGGTGCTATTTTACAAATTGCTGTCGCGACCCTGCTCGGAATAGGCGTCAGTATGATCTGGGGTTGGAGTTTTGGCTCTGCCTTGGTCTTCGGCTTAAGCCTGTCCTGTGCCAGTACAGTTGTATTACTCAAAGCACTGGGAGACCGTGGTCTACTCAATTCAGTCAACGGTAAAATTGCCGTAGGTTGGCTCTTGGTTGAAGATCTGGTCATGGTCTTGGTGCTGGTACTCTTACCCGCTACAGCAGTGCTACTCGGTGGAGAGGTCCTTGCAGGCGGTGCTGATGATAACATTTGGCTTACCTTAGGCATCACCTTACTTAAAGTGGTAGGTTTCATCGCTTTTATGCTGATCATCGGGAAACGTCTTGTTCCAATGATCATGCAATTTGTCGCTCGTCTTGGTTCACGTGAACTGTTTACCTTAACCGTGATGGCTGCTGCGGTCTCAATCGCCTTTGGCGCGTACAAAATTTTCGGTGTTTCCATGGCACTGGGCGCTTTCTTTGCCGGGATGGTCGTTAAAGAGTCTGACTTTAGCCACCGTGCCGAAGAAGAAACCCTTCCTCTACGTGAAATTTTTGCCATTTTGTTCTTTGTTGCAGTGGGTATGTTATTTGACCCGCGCATCTTAGTGGAACAACCGGTGCATGTGCTTGTAGTCGTTGCAATTATTATGGTCGGCAAAACTATTGCCGCTATGGCACTAGTACTCTTTTTCCGCTACCCCATCAATACTGCCCTCACCGTCGGTGCGTCACTGGCACAGATTGGTGAGTTTTCCTTCATCTTAGCGACACTCGGGGTTTCACTTAAACTCTTGTCCTTAGAAGGGCAAAACCTAATTTTGGCAGGAGCACTTATCTCCATCACCTTAAACAGTTTTGTGTTCTCCGCAATTGAGCCTGTACAACGTTGGATTCGTGAGCGCTCACATCTAGCACGCTTACTTGAACGTAGTGGTGACCCATTGGCAATGCTGCCTGATGAAGTCTCTCAAGACTACTTACGTGACCAAGTGGTAATTGTTGGGCATGGTGAAGTGGGCCGTCGCATTACCAAACAATTGATGGCTGAAGACATTAAAGTAGTGATTGCGGAAGAAAACCGTGAAATTGTAGAAAACCTGCGTGAAAAAGGCATTGCGGCAGTTTCTGGGATGGCGACAGACCCTGGGGTACTGATTCAAGCCCATATTCAGCATGCGCGCCTGTTGGTACTTTCCCCGATGGATATTTTAGATATCCATAAAATCGTGGATATTGCCAAAACCCTCAATCCTGAGATTCAGGTTTTGGTATGTGCAGAAAGTAAAGAAGAAGCTGAAGTGATTCGCCGCGATCAAATTGGTGAAGTTTATTTTGCAAAAGAGGAAATGGCGAAAAATATGAGCAATCATATTTTAAATCAAATTCAGATTGCACATCATCAAGCACCCACCCACTAAGGAACAAACACTGATACAAAAAAACGCACTGTTCAGTGCGTTTTTTCTTATTCGACTTAGCTGAAGAACTGTGGCTTTTCGTCCACCACTTCCGCTTGCCACTCGCCCACTTGTTTTTCAAGTAAGCCGTATAAAGCCGCTTGCACCATCTGCTGAGCAACGACAGTTGTCTGGTCGCCCAATAATGCTTTGAGCTCTTCATTAAACTGGATCGTGACTAAAGGCGCACTCTCCGAACCTGCGTTACGTAGTGCGAGCTCACCACCTTCAAGTTGAACCAATTCTAAAATTGCTTCTTGATTTCCAAATAATTCTTTCAATTGTTCTATAGACATATTTCCTCCATGTTCAACATGGTGGCAAAGGCAGTTGCACTTTGCTTCGCTTAGACTTATTGATATAAGGACAAATTTTCAAACTTCAAGCGCTGGTCATCGCTTTTAGAATTCAACCATCTCATTCCGAAAGCCATCGATCAACGCCGTTAAGTCTCGATGCCACTCGCGTAAAATTTTGGTATCGGGTAACCATGCCTGAGGAGTTTGAGTCACTTTGATGATCAGATTCGATGAAGTTTCTGACTCAGGTTCAGGTGTACTCGGCTCTGGCGCATACTGACACAAGCGATAAGCACGTTTTAACTCGGCAATGAAACCTTCTTTCGACAGTTGTTGCATCACAGTCACTTCAGGCGAGACTTGTCCTTTAGCTGCCATATGCTCTTCTATGGACTTCAACGTCGGGTTTAAGTCATTTAAGCGGTAGTAACGGACCAACTCTTGTAGAAACGCAAGCACCGCGCCATGCAAGTGAAACACAGCAGCCTCACGGTAAGCCTGAGCTTGTTGCACATGATCAATTTGTTCTGCTTGTTGACATGAAAGTCGAGCAAAGTAGAGTTTTTGGTTAGTGCGATCAGCATGGTAACGGGCAACACGAGTCATGAAGGGTGTTCCTAAGTTTTGGCGTTTATAACAATTCTAAGAGTAATCTTTCTATACAGCAGCGCATAATAAAAATTATGCATGATCTATTTCAATAAAATAAATCTTTCTTTTTGCTATGACAGGCATCGAAATATGCATGGGACGCACATTTGTGAGTACCCAAGCCCAATATCCCTCTTCCCAATATGATGCCATCGCCGAATCAAGCTCATCTTCTCTCCATGAGTGAATCGACTCAACATCAACCATAGCAACAGCATACCCCAACTCTTCATCGTCCTCGTGGGTTAAATAGTGCTTATTTTCCACAATAATCAAATCTTTAAGTGGCCATTGCTCTGGTCGCCAAGAACGGATCTCTAAGGTTTTATTTCCTTGAGAGATTTGTCGTCCCATCGGTGCAACAATCGATAAAGCTGGATAGATTTTTTTCACTTTATCCCATAAAAAAGGAGCATCCATTGCTCTTTTTTACTTATGCTTCTGGCTTCTCAGGTTTATCTTCCGCCTGTTTGACGCGAATACCAGTACCATGCAAACGTAGTGTATTAAGCCCTTTAATGGCTTTAATCGCTTCACGTGCATGCGGCATTTCAACAAAAGCAAAACCTTTCGATTTACCTGTTGCTGCATCAAGGATTAAATTACATGATGCAACTGTGCCATATTGCTTAAATAATTCAAGCAGTTCAGCTTCAGCCACTGTACGCTCTAAATTACGAACTAAAATTTTCATCTTACAACCTTCAAAAATAGGCAAAATCATCAAAAAGCAATCGCCTACGCTACTTTCTGAACATTGCACAACAAATACCACAATGTAATCTGTTTAGTTTAGTTTAATCGAGATTAATCCCAAAATCTAAATTAATCGATTGGCGCTCAATTAAAGCACTCTTTACCGTTTGCTGACGAGGCTTATGATGGGTTTCCATGCTACACAAATTTCGCGTCAGATCATTCAAAAAATAACTTTCGACTTTGCGCCCTTGCTCATCAATCACGTCTCGCGCCCACAGACTTAAATTTTGCTTGGTTAAAATCAACTCATTCTGAGCACGGGTCAGTGCCACATACAAGACCCGACGCTCTTCTTCGACATCATTAAAATCACCTTGGGCACGTGCATGCGGATATTGCCCCGGGGTGACATTGACGACATAACAGACTTTTTGCTCTGTACCTTTGGCCGAGTGAATGGTAATCAGAGTGACGACATCACTATCTGACTGGCGTTCGATTTCAGAAATCGACACAGGATCAAGCACATATTCCTCTAGAAACTCACTCAATTGGGTATGTTTAGAAGCCAATTGTTTAACCAGTTCAAAGTCACCTTGGCGGCGGTTCCAGTCTTTTTTATAATTTTCAGCCAATTGTGCTTCAATCGCTTGAATACCCAAACCGACGCAAGCCTGTACTTCCTGTTTCAGTACCGTCATTTGCTTCATGATCAACAATGTTTCAGCAGGAATCCGTCCAAATTTTTCTAATTTATCAAAGATCAAATCAAACTCAGGCTCCAATAAAAGTTGCTGAGCAAGACGGCTTGCACCGACATCTCCCACCCCATTCCACAAGGTAAGAAAACGCATCCATGCAATATCATCGAGAGGATTGGCAATCACGCGCAGCAAGCTCAGTAAATCTTTCACATGCGCGGTTTCAAGCAGTTTCATGCCCCCAATAAATCGATAGGGGACATTGGCTGCAATACATGCTGCCTCAATATGCCGTGCTGCAAAGCTAGAACGCACCAAAACCATATGATCCGACCATTTACTGCCTTGTAAGTAATGGCGCTCTTTAATGTCGATCGCAATCCATTTTGCTTCATCAAACTCATTTGGGAAAATATGCATGCGGGGCTTCACGCCCTCACCCCGATGAGCATCTAGGCGTTTGTTATATTGAATCTCAGATTGATCGAGCAGCCAATTGGAAAGGTCTAAAATTTCTTGGGTTGAACGATAATTTTGCTCCAATTTAAACACCTGAGCATTCGGCACACGGGCTTTAAAATGGTGAATATTTTCAAAATCTGCTCCACGGAAACCATAAATCGACTGTGCATCATCACCGACGCAGAACAGGCTCACTTTGTCTTTGAGAGGTTCAAGCAAGGTCCACTGCAAAGGGTTGGTGTCCTGCATTTCATCGACCAGCATGTGTTTACAGAGCGATGCCACATAGTCGGCTAAACCATCTGACTGGTCGAGTGCTGAAGCCACGATCGCCAAAATATCATCATAATCTAAAAAGCTACGAGCACGCTTGCGTGTCTCGTACTCTTTCATGATTTCCGCAATTTGATCTTTAAAAGCCAAATGCTCAGGATGCTGTTTTTCTAAGGCATCACTCAGCTTCTGACGCGTATTTCGTGCAAAAGAATACAGATCACATAGTTCTTGCGGTTTAGGCAGTTGATTCGGATTTTTCTTGTCATCTTTTCCACGAATCAGACGAAACATCATCACTTGATCATCACGATCAATAATTGAAAACTGCTCTAAACCAAAGGCTTTCGGTACACGGCGCAGCAGATACATACAAAAAGTATGAAAAGTAGAAGCGCGCAGCCCTTTGGCTTGCTCACCTAAAGCCAGCTCCACTCGCGCCACGATCTCGCTGGCTGAACGGCGGGTAAAGGTTAGAATTTGAATTTGGTTGGCAGGAATCCCTTGATCAATTAGGTACGCCGCTCGTGCCACAATGGTTTTCGTCTTGCCACAGCCAGCCCCTGCGAGCACCAGACTGTGTTGCGACTCAGTCCTGGCAGCTTGTTTTTGTTGCGGGTTTAATTCATCAATTAGGCTGGCTAAACTCATAATCACTCATCAATTCGTGGATGCTGCTAGTCTAACAAATCTATGACATCAATATGAGGCTACAGCAACGATTATCCATTTCTGTCTAAAATACACCTTCAAATCTGGGGTTAAGACCTTATGCTCGAACCACTTACTGCCTCAAATATTTAAAATTAAGCTTGCTCAGTATGCTTTAAAAGCAAAAGTCGAGTGATGTCCTCACAGCTGTTTTGCAAATTCTGCTCTGCGTTTTTCAATGCTGTTGCTAAATCACAATCAGGTTTATTGATCGAAACAATTTGACTAAACCCTTCATCAAATAATGCTTCAACATCCTCTCCGACACGTCCAGCAAAGGCAATCACAGGTTTATTCAACTGCTTGGCTAACTGAGCCACCGCCCACGGCGTTTTGCCAAACTTGGTTTGGAAGTCGATACTGCCTTCACCCGTGAAAATATAATCAGCTTGCTTTATTTTCTCCGCCAGTTGAGTTTGCTCAATCACCCACTTCGCGCCAGACTGAAGCTGAGCGCCCGTAAAGGCCATTAGACCAAAACCTAGCCCTCCTGCTGCGCCTGCCCCTGCGACATTCCGTATCTGTAGATTAAGCTGTGTTTCCACCACATCTGCAAAGTGACTCAAGTTTTGATCCAACTGCTCAACTATCTCTGCGCTCGCCCCTTTTTGCGGGCCAAACACATACGAAGCGCCTTGCATACCACATAGTGGGTTGGTCACATCAGAGGCAATCAAAACTTGTACTCGTTGCAAGCGCGGATCTAAAGCCTGCATATCGATTTGTTCAATATCTTGTAAATGACCACCACCAACGGGCACGTCCCGCCCTTGTGCATCTAAAAACCTTATTCCAAGTGCTTGTGCCATACCACTACCTGCATCATTGGTGACACTGCCCCCAAGAGCCAAGATGATTTTGGACACGCCTAGATCCAATGCATGCCGAATCATTTGCCCCGTTCCCAAAGTCGTAGTCAGGAGTGGATTGCGTTGCGTAGGTTCAAGCAGATGAATACCATTGGCTTTGGCCATTTCAATAACAGCCGTTTGCCCGCCATCAAATAAGCCCCAATACGTTTTAACGCGTTGTAATGGCAATGGACCTGTTACTTCACATTCGACTTTTTGGCCAGCTAAAGATGTTAATAAAGCATCGACTGTGCCTTCGCCGCCATCTGCCATGGGTACATGTATACATACAGCATCAGGGATTATGTTTTTAATTCCACGCTGCATCGCCACACAAGCCTGTTCTGCTGTCATACTTTCTTTAAAAGAATCAGGCGCTAAAATAAAAGTTTTCATCATCCATCATTTTTTAGAAAATTTAATTTATTAATAACACGATTGATAAATTTCCCGCCCGCATTTTTCTCTTTTTATTTTCCTTGAGACAGTTCGTTATCATTGAAGTTGATTACATCTCGATAAAGTTAAAATAGACTCAATGATTCTTTAATTCTAAACATAGAAGAGTTTTACTATGCGCGTCACCAAAACGACCACCTTGACTCATTTGTTTTAATGCATAAATTAAACAAAGTGCCAATCAATTAGCCGATAAAATCATTACTAAACATTCAAGGCTCTTAAAAAAATAGGTGATGTATGCAACGTATTAATTTGGGAAAAGTCGCACCTGAACTGTATAAAACAGTATTAGAACTCGAAAACTTATCCATGCAAAAAGTCCAACAAGCAGGTCTTGAGATTGGGTTTTCACACTTACTGAAACTGAGAGCCTCACAGATTAACCAATGCGCATTCTGTGTGCGTATGCATACACAAGATGCCATGAAAGCAGGCGAATCAATGGAACGGATTGCCCTCATCAGTGCATGGCAAGAAAGTGGATATTTTTCCGAAAAAGAACGCGCCGCGCTGATTTTAATTGAAGAAATTACACTCATTGCTCAGCAGCATTTCCCCGACTCGGCGTATCAACAAGCAGCAAAAAACTTATCCGATGCAGAAGTTGCTGCTATTGAATGGATCGCGATTGTGATTAACACGTGGAATCGTGTTGCGATTTCAAGTCAATATGCCGTCAATCCATAAGCCTGCCATTCAGCTTTTCAAATGATAAAAGCACACGAAAAAGGGAGCCTGCATGAGGCTCCTTTTTATGTTTTAAGAATGGTTTATTCAGATTGGCTTGCTGGTGGAATCTGCTTAATGGCTGCCGCTAGAGTCAGATAATTAATCCCTTGGAATAAAATATCAAAAGCAAGGAATAAGCCCAGCACCCAAAATGGGGCATCTGGTGTTGTTAAAATCATAATGCCGGCCAGCAGAGTTAAAACACCAGAAAAAAGTGTCCAGCCCCAACCTTGGAATGCTCGAAATAATATTGCATTAAAGATACGAATGACCCCTGCAATAATCAAGAAAACCGCTAAAACACTGGTCAATACAATGGCTGTTTTCACAGGGGTGCTAAATGCATAATAGCCTGCGACCAAATACAACACACCAAACAATGCCCATAACCAGCGGAAGCCACCCTCAAAAACCTTAAAGGCTGCGATGAAGTGTAGAACACCACCTATCATCATCAGCACGCCAAAGATAAACACTACGGATAAGGTGGCAAAAGGCAAAGCGGCCAAAAGGACGAAACCAAACAACACCAATAAAATCCCTAAACCCAAATACCATTTACGATTTTCATGGAGCTGATGGCGAACTAAATCATTACCGACTGTTTTCATCTTCTTCTCAAGTTTGATTTTCGTTCACTTAGTTTTAACATGTTTTGCAGCGAACTTGTAGGTTTGAGTTTATCCACACAATCAATCCATGCTGTGGATAAACACAGCATTATCCACAGTTACTTTTTCCACCCAATTTCAATCGCAGTGATCTCATTCACCAATGTTTCATCAATCGATTCAGGCATTTTACTCTGTGTTTGTGAGGTTGGAATGTGCCCAGCCATTAATTCAGCTTTGGTTTGAGGGAACAGTGGTTGTTGATTTGGATATGCATAACCCGCAGGATACATGGGCTGTCCTGTGGCTAAGTCGTATTTATCACTGGCACCAAAGGCATGTAAAAGCTCATGTGCAAGCACGACTTTGTTTTGCTCGGTTTGCTTGTTAGATGCAAATAAATTCACCGAACCGATGCGGCCTTTTTGCAAAGCTGTCGAGTGTTTAAGCTCTTTAGTCAGTGCTGGGTCATAATAGTTCAAATACAAAGTAACAGTTGGTGCACCATCTGAACCTCGATGGTTTTTCCATGCATAATAACGGAACTTTAAACTCCACAAGACCGTATCCAATAAACTTGCTTGTTCAGGCACTTTCGGCGGTAGCTGTTTGAGTTCGCGCCCAAGTTGGAAATAAATCGCAATCGGTTGGCCGCGATATGTCGCCGACATCTGCTCTAAATAACCCTGTACCCCTTTTAAGTTTGCAGGCGTCAATTGCTGTATATATTGCTGAGTTGTACCTTGCCCATCTGCATTAACTGGATGGAGTAATACAATAATGGGCTTACTCCAATCTTGGTTCTGATCACGATAAGCATTCACAGCAACCACCAATAAAATGAGCAGCAAGATTAAAATACGAAGTTTTTTCCACATATTAAGAGACACTCTGCTTTTTCATTTTTCTTAAATACATTTGACTCATATCAATTTTAGTTTCGAATAAGTTAAGTGTTTTAATTAATCCTGACAATTTAGCGCGACCATAATTTCGTGAATCAAAATCAGGTTTTACCGCACTAATATATTGCCCTACCATGCTCAAATTAGCCCAGCCATTTTCATCAGCATTATCTTTAACGGCTTTATAAACCAAATTTAAAGTTGCTCGATCAATCATTTCAGGAGCAAGACCTTCTTTTGATTGACTACTCATCTTTTGATCTATAACTTTCAATGTTTCCGCTATCTTCTTATTATCAGAATCCACAATATCTTCTTCTTCATTATTCTTAAGATCGCTATCTGAAATTAAATTTTCTATATAAATGAATTTGTCACAAGCTTTCTTAAAAGCCTCTGGAGTTTTCTTTTTCCCAAATCCATAAACACTTAAGCCATTTTCACGGATACGAGATGCTAAAGGGGTAAAATCACTATCGCTAGAAACGATACAAAAACCATCCAAGGCCCCAGCATAAAGTAAGTCCATCGCATCAATAATTAAAATCATATCTGTAGCATCTTTACCTTTTGTATAGGCAAACTGCTGAACTGGCGTAATTGCATGAGGTAAGAGAACCTCACGCCAATTTTTCAAAGTGTCGCTACTCCAATCACCATAAACACGCTTGACACTAGCAATACCATATTTAGCTACTTCTTCAAGTACTGATGGAATTGCACTAATAGATGAATTATCAGCATCAATTAGCACTGCAAATTTTTTTGTTTGTATTTCCACATACACCCCAAATATTATGATTATTTGAGAATCATTTTGACATAAAAAATGCCCACCAAAGTGAGCATTTCTTGATTATTTCTAAGCAATTAAAACTTAAGCTTCAACCCATTTTCCATCATTGAACACCAATGACCATTTGGTTTGCTTACCTTCAGGCGTTTCAGAACCAATATATTGCGCTTGATTCTTACGGCTAAATTTAACCAAAGTTGGATTCCCTTCAGGGTCAACATCAGGTGCTTGCAAAATAAACTGATACTTCGGATCGAGCTGATCGGCAACACTACGAAGTTCCGAAACTTTTGGTGCACGTGTTTCACGTACTTTCGGGAACTTACTTGCCGCCAAGAATAAACCAGCCGCCCCATCACGTAATACAAAAAAGTCATCATGCTTAGTTGAACGTAAATGTTCCATCTTAATCGGGTCTACACGCGGAGGTGCAGGTTGACCACTTTTTAAGACTTTACGTGTGTTATCACAGCTTGAGCAAGCAAAATAAGGACCAAAACGCCCCGTCTTCAGCTGCATTTCCCCATCACACTTATCACATGGAATGGTTGGGCCATCATAACCTTTGATCTTGAACTCACCTTCTTCAAGTTCAAAACCAGCACAGTCTGGGTTATTACCACAGACATGTAGCTTACGACCACCATCGATCACATAGCTGTCCATCGCAGTTTCACAGATTGGACAACGTTTTTTCGACATCAAATCTGCTGTTTCTGCTGCGTCATCATCAGAAAGTGCGGCAAGTGATTCAACTGGCGTTAAGTTCAACGTGCCTTTACAACGCTCTTTCGGCGGTAAGTTATAGCCCGAACACCCTAAGAAGACACCTGTGGTTCCCGTACGAATCTGCATTGGACGGTCACATTCTTTACAGTGAACCGCTTCTACCTCTACTGGTTGATTGCGGCGCATACCGCCTTCACCTTGCGCATTGGTCAGACGTTTTTTAAAGTCGCCATAGAAGCTGTCGAGCAACTCTTTCCAATTGCGTTCACCATCGGCCACTTTATCGAGCTGACCTTCTAAGTCCGCAGTAAAGTCATAGTTCATGAGATTATTGAAACTTTCATCTAAACGATCAGTAACAATCTCACCCATTTTTTCTGCATACAGACGGCGGTTCTCGAGTTTGACATAACCACGGTCTTGAATGGTCGAGATAATCGCCGCATAGGTCGATGGACGACCAATGCCCTTTTTCTCAAGCTCTTTCACCAATGATGCTTCAGTAAAACGTGCAGGTGGCTTGGTAAAGTGTTGCGATGGATCTAATTTTTCGAGCTTCAGGATTTCACCGACTTTGACCGCAGGCAATAACACATCATCGTCTGACTTGTTTTGACCACGGACTTTAGTGAAACCATCAAAGACTAAGGTGCGACCTTTGGCTTTAAGTTCAACACCGTTGACATCCACTAAAATAGTCGATGACAAGTATTCTGCTGGTGTCATTTGACACGCGACGAATTGACGCCAAATCAAATCATACAAACGTTGTGCATCACGTTCCACACCCACCAAGCTGTCACCTTTTAACGCAACATTCGATGGACGAATCGCTTCGTGGGCTTCTTGTGCACCCGCTTTGTTACCATAGCGGTTCGGCTTAGCAGGCAGATACTTCGCACCAAACTCGGTCTCAATATGATGACGTACCATATTCACCGCATCGTCGCTCAAAAACGTCGAGTCGGTACGCATATAGGTAATAAAACCCGCTTCATACAAACGCTGCGCCAACATCATGGTTTTCTTCACAGAGAAACCCAAACGTGTACTGGCTGCTTGTTGTAACGTCGAGGTGATATACGGCGCGCTCGGATTCACCTTGGTTGGTTTATCTTCACGTGCTGAAACTTTGTAATCTGCGTCTTTAATGAGCTTCAGTAAAGCATCAGTATCGGCTTTATTGCGTAGCTTTAAAGCTTTACCTGCTTGTTTGACGGCTTCTAAACGAATCTCATCGCTCTGTGACTTGGTGTCTGCAAAAACTTGCCAGTATTCTTCGGGAATAAACGCACGAATTTCACGCTCACGCTCAACCACCAGTTTAACTGCGACAGACTGAACACGACCTGCCGATAAGCCACGGGCAATTTTTTCCCAAAGTAAGGGCGAAATCATAAAGCCGACGACGCGGTCTAAAAAGCGGCGTGCTTGTTGCGCATTAACTTTATCGATATCAAGGCGTGCTGGATGCTTAAATGCATCTTGAATGGCATTTTTGGTGATTTCGTTGAACACCACACGTTGATAACGTGAGTCATCCCCACCAATCACTTCTTTTAAATGCCAAGCAATTGCCTCTCCTTCACGGTCCAAGTCCGTTGCGAGATAGACCTCGTCAACTTGCGAAGCAAGCTTTTTCAGTTCAGCAACCACATGCTCTTTGCCTGGAAGCACTTCATAATGTGCTTTCCAGTCATGCTCAGGATCAACCCCCATACGATTGACCAGTGCATTTTGTGCTTTTTCAGCTTTCTGAGCATCGGTCAGTTTGGTTCGTGTTGCTGGCTTCTTTTCTGCAGTCTTACTAGAACCACCTGTAGGTAAATCACGCACGTGACCCACAGACGACTTCACAATGTAATTCGAGCCTAAATATTTATTGATTGTTTTCGCTTTTGCAGGCGACTCCACAATCACTAAAGCACGCTTTTTCCCAGCCTCAGGAGAATCTGCTGTAGTACTTTTGGATGTGGACCGAGGAGCTTTCGCCATATTAACCGTTAATCCTGTTTCAATGGGTCTGTAAAATTAAAGTTCAGCCAAAGACTGTAAATATGCTTTCATGGCATCTAACTGGGTTGCTCTTAAGTCAGAATGCTCATCCCAATAGAGTCCCACGCAGTTTGCTTGCATATCAATAGCATAAATACCCTTTAATTCAATGGGTAAATGTTTAAACTTGTCATCACCTGTAATGAGCTCAAGCTGCTGATCAACAACGCGAGCGCGCATTAAAGGTAGGCGTGCTTCTGGAATCAGGACACTGTAGTACGCCACCATGCTGGCCCGGTTTTCCGAAGCCATTGGTATTTTCGTCCAGTCAGGTGCTGCGACTAAACGCGGGTGTAAACCCATCTTGCGCGCTTTATCACGCATTTCACCTAAAGCTTTTTCTCTTGGACTTACACGAAGTCCAAAAATCGAGCCGAGGATGAATAAGATGATAAATCCGACAACCCAAATTCCAGTATTTTCCATAGCACAACCTTTTTATTCCTTTATTAGAGTTGCATAAGCACAATATAAAACGCAAGTTTGAACGATAAAATTAATTTAAGAACATTTCATGACTATATAGAACTTCATGTCCATTCCAGTAAATATAGCCTTTATCGAGTAACTCTTTCAGTAACATACGTACATCTGACTTCGGAAACATTTGCTCAAGCAAATCACGTAGTGCATAGATATCTTTGGGTTTATTGGTTTTTAACTCGCGCAGTTTTTGTGCAACCTCAAGCTGTACAGGGTCAATCTGTGCAAAGTTTTTAAACAACTCTTGTTGCGCAGACTGCGTATCTACAGTTGGTTCAAGCTTATCCACGACACTGTCTTTTTGCAGTTGCTGTAGCGCTTGCTGCATGCTTTGCGGCTGTGTAATTGGGTCTTGTTCATCTAAATTCAGTGCTAACCACTGCTTCAACACTTTTTTACGAAAGCGAATCTGCTCATCATAGCGTTTGATGATTTTGAGATTAATCAACATCCCCACTACCCGCTGCGTCTTTTCAGGTACGAGTTGCAAAATATTACTTATTGAATTTTTTAGACCGTCCAATGTGTTCGGCTTACCTGACATTTCCCCCAAAGCATCACAATATTTTTTGACCATTTTTAAATAAGGCTGATTTTTGATGCTGTCTAAACTGGGAAGATGACGTTGACTTGGTACAGCTTCAGACTGAATGAGGATCAAATTGCTCTGAATATCCGAAGATTGCATTAAGTCCAAAAGTATTTCTGCTGTATTGACCGCAGAGATAATTTCAACCTGCGTCTCTGGCTCAAGCAAAGCCATTAACTGCCCCACCACCACGGCATATTCGAACTCTTTTTGCTCGGCTTTGGGCGTGTCTAAAATCACCACTTGACCACTACTGATCCAAGCAGCCAGTTCCGTCAAATCTTGCAATGCATACTCAAATTGACCTTGGCAATGAAACAAATACAAAGTCGGATAATGCTCCACAATCTCACGCAACAATTTGGCCGTCGGAACATTATTTTCAAGGTCAAGAAGAACAACTTTTTGAGTCATAGGACAGTTTTTATGGGATGCACCAGAAAGCGGGTATTAGAGTAGGAACTGCATCAAAGGTCAAATGATTTCGTCAGTCAAATCGAGCTTTGAGTTGGGTAAAACAAAAAAAGAGAGAAGACTCAGCAATATCTATAACCCACATCACAGCATTTTTTTAGCCCAAGACAGCAAATGAACTTAATAATGTGGTGGACGATCGGCCATCGGGTCAAATGTCGCAATTCCATCGGACAAATCTGAAGATTCAACACGTTGATACAAAATTTGCATTTGTTTTTTTAAATCAGCAATTTCCAGTCCTTGAATCACCAATTGTTCATTGAGCTGTTCAACTAAATCATCTAAAAATGCAATTCGGACTTGCAAATCTTCAATGGGTGCGGACAATGGCGCTTGATTATCAATATTTTGTTGTTTAGACACTTCAAGTCCTCATTTGAGATTTTTCAGGAAACATTATGGCCTATATTACTTTAAGGGATGTCCAACTTGCGTTTGGTGGACCTGCCTTGCTCGACGGCGCGAACTTTTCATTGGAGCGCGGTGAACGAGTGTGTTTAATTGGTCGTAATGGTGAAGGTAAGTCTACTTTACTTAAACTGATCGAGGGAAGTTTATTACCCGATTCTGGTGAAGTTTCTCTACAGAATGGCATCACCATTTCGATGTTAGCGCAAGACGTGCCGATGGACTCAGGCAAAGTGGCGGATATCGTGGCGGACGGCGCAGGTGAAGCCGCGGATGTACTCAGAGCCTATCATGAAGCCAGTGATGCTTGTGTACTTGGAGACATGGAAGCGTGTGACCGCATGGGTAACTTGCAACACAAACTAGATCAGTTAGATGGCTGGGCTTTAGAAACCAAAGTCAATTCTATTTTAAGTAAAATGGGCCTAGACCCAGATGCCGATTTGGCCGATTTGTCGGGTGGTCGTAAGCGTCGTGTGCTGCTTGCTCGTGCGCTTCTTACCCAACCCGATGTGCTATTACTGGACGAACCAACCAACCATTTGGACGTTGAAAGTATTGAATGGCTCGAGAAGTTTTTACTCGATCAAAATAATTTAACTTTACTGTTCATCTCACATGACCGTTCATTTGTGGACAGCATTGCGACTCGAATTGTTGAACTCGACCGCGGCACCCTGCGCAGCTATGAAGGTAACTACTCACGTTACCTCGAGCTGAAAGCACAGCAAATGGAAGCCGAAGAAAAGCAGAATGCACTGTTTGACAAACGCTTGGCTGAAGAAGAAGTATGGATTCGCCAAGGCATTAAAGCCCGTCGTACGCGTAACGAAGGTCGTGTACGTGCCTTAAAAGAACTACGTGAACAATCAAAAGCCCGTCGCTCACAGCAAGGCAAAGTCAGCATGGCGACACAAGATGCTAGCCGTTCAGGTAAAGTGGTCTTTGAAATTGAGAACTTAAGCGTTCGCTTTGGTCATGATGCGCCGATCATCAAAGACTTCTCCGCATTGGTGTTACGTGGTGACCGTATTGGTCTTGTTGGTGACAACGGTGTCGGTAAAACCACCCTCATTAAAGCCATTTTAGGCGAACAAGAACATACGGGTACGGTGAAAACTGGCACACAATTGGAAGTAGCTTACTTCGACCAATTACGTAATGCCCTCGACCTTGAAAAATCAGTCAAAGATAACGTGTCAGAAGGTTCTGACCATGTCGATGTGAATGGTAACCGTCGTCACATTTACAGCTATTTGCAAGATTTCTTGTTCTCACCAGAACGTGCGCGTACACCAGTCAAAGCTCTTTCAGGCGGTGAGCGTAACCGTATTCTTTTAGCCAAATTACTACTTAAGCCATCTAACTTAATCGTGATGGACGAACCCACCAATGACTTGGATATGGTGACACTAGAGCTGCTAGAAGAAATGTTGTCCGACTACAAAGGCACCTTACTGCTTATTTCGCATGACCGTGCCTTTATGGATAACGTGGTCACCTCAACTTGGGTGTTTGATGGTAAAGGCAATATCGATGAATACATCGGTGGTTACCAAGATTACTTACAACAGCGACCAGACCAAACTGCGGTTGATCAAAAAAGTGCTGTGAAAAAAGCAGCAGCGAAAGCTGAAGCGAACGCAGCACCTGCTAAAAAAGTCAAACTCAGCTATAAAGATCAACGTGCGCTTGAACAACTGCCTGCCGAAATGGAAGCACTGGAAAAAGAGCAAGCGGAAATCAATGCTTCACTTGCAGATGGTTCATTATTTATTTCAGATGCAGACAAGGCGATGACGTTGTCGAATCGTTTGACTGAAATTGATGAGCTATTGCTGGAAAAACTGGAACGTTGGGAAGAACTGGAAAATTTAACCAAATAATTTCTCATGAGCTCCATAAAAAAACTCCGCGTCACGCGGAGTTTTTTTATGGAGCTCAGTTGAGGGTGCCCACCACCATCGAGAAGATGTCCATCTCTTCCACTTGGGTGCGTTCGTCTACATCATCCAAGCCTATATCACATCACATTTGCAGAGTGCGAACATCGGGTTGATTCTGAACATTGCCCCTTCATTCTTGCTTCATGCTAAACTCGAAACATTCTTTTTTCAGCCTTTATCGCAATTTATGAGTTCGAAGCCAGACTATCAACCCGGTGAATTTCAGTGGTCTTTTCTGCACCCCAAATATTGGGGCGTTTGGATTGGTATCGTCTTTCTCATGATATTGGCGATTCTCCCATGGGCAATTCAACACCGATTGGCCACCCTTTTAGGTAACCTCAGCTTTAAATATTTGAAGTCGCGACGTAAAACCACCGTTCGTAATCTGGAGGTGTGTTTCCCTGAATGGTCGGCCCAAGAAGTCCTTGAAAATGCCCGTTTAGTTTTTGTCGATCAAATGCTGGGCGCATTTGAAACGCTGAATGCGTGGTATAGCCCAAAGTGGTTTACTGGCCGTGTCAGTATTGAAGGTTTAGAACATATTCAAAAAGCACAAGCAGAAGGTAAAGGCGCACTGCTTTTAGGAACCCACTCTACTTTGCTCGATGCAGGTGGTTATCTATGCGCGCAGTATTTTGAACCAGATGTGGTGTATCGCCCACAAAATAATCCACTGCTGGATATGCTCATCTACCGCTGCCGTGCCACCATTTATGCACATCAAATCGATCATGATGACATGCGTGGTTTAGTCCGTAACTTAAAAAATGGCCATGCCATTTGGTATAGTCCAGATCAAGACTTTGGTTTAAAACAAGGTGTTATGGCGCCATTTTTTGGCGTCCCCGCAGCGACCGTTACAGCACACCGTCGTTTATTGAAAATGACCAAGGCTGCGGCCATCCCTCTGTATTTTTATCGTGATGGGGATATTAAAAACCCACAATACAAAGTGTTGATTGAACCTGCGGTGGAAAACTTACCCAGTGAAGATGAAGTCGATGATGCGACACGTGTGAATCAAATTATTGAAAATCAACTCCGCATTGCTCCGACTCAATATATGTGGTTCCACCGTCGCTTTAAAACTCGCCCTGCAGGCTATGACAAGATTTATTTTTAACAAAAAAAGAGCTGCTTAAAAAGTAGAACCCGAGTTCTGCGTCCTGCAAAACTCGGGTACATGAGGTTGTGCTTTCAACGTAATTTTTGTTTTATTCGGTGGCATTCCATACCTACATCATATCCATGATGATTTCCATCAGCTTCAACTTCCATACTGGGATGATCCATTCCCGCTCCATCTGCTGATGAGACTAGGATACGGGCATACCAAATGACTAACCATTCGTCAGATTCCCAAATCCCTGTAAGCCATATCCTACACTGATGAAATCCGCGCGCCCCTATATTTACTGGTAATCTTTGGCAATTTTATCTGTCACCTGCTTACCTTCTCGTTCCGCTTTCTCAATTCCATCTTCAATCGCCTCTTGTGCTTCTTGCTCATCGGCTTCAGTTTGTTCCAGCTCTTCTTGTACTTGCTCAAATACCCGACCTGTTTGAAGCACCACATATACAGGGAAATGATCTGAACCAATATGTGGTAAACGCTGCATCTGCACTAAGGCAAAATCCGTACTGTGAAAGACATGATCCAATGACCAGCGCAGTAAGGGATAGTCGGCATGAAAAGTATTGACAAAATGTCGTCCGACTCGGGGGTCTAGCAGCCCACTGATCCGTTGAAAAAGTCGTGTCGTACGCGACCACGCCACATCATTCAAATCCCCCATCACAATGCAACTTTCATCCAAATCTTTAATCTGATCCCCGACTATTAATAATTCAGCATCACGTAAAGTAGAGTCTTTGGCTTCGGTCGGACTTGGTGGTTTCGGGTGTAAGCAGTACAGTTGCACTGGCTGTCCTGACCTTAAGATGACTGTGGCATGAATCGAAGGAATTTCATCGCTCAAAATAAACTTAACTTCAATATCTTCAAGCGCTAAACGACTATACAAATGCATGCCATACAGATTATCCAAAGGCACTGCAACCCGATAGGGATAGTCATCTTCCAGTACACTCAAGGCTTGTTCCCAATGTGCATCCGACTCTAAAGTCAAAATCAAGTCCGGTTGATGCTGACGAATTTGTTGCAGTAATAAGTGGTATTGAGTATTGGGCGTTAGTACATTCGACACAATTAAAGAAATCTGGCGTTCTGGCTGTAACTCTGTTTTAGCAACCGTTTTCACCTGCTTTTTCCACACAAAAGTATAAGGCAACACCATTTTGAGTTGGTACGCCACTGCCGCAATTAACCCCAGCAAAATGACTTCACGCACCCAATCCCAAGGTGCATCCCAAATCAACATCAAGATAAATGCAATCAACCCCAATGCCAAAATCTGTAAGCGTGGAAAATCTGCGCCTCGAAACCACCACTCGTCTCGTGGAATCAGTGACCAAAAGCTTAACCAAATCACAACACATGCCAACAACTCAACCCAGATCATAGGCAACAACTCTTATATTCTTAATTTTTTGTAGATTCATAAATTAATATCAATTTTGCATGTAACATAAACAAGATATATTGCACAATATAATTGCTGTTTTCATTGTGTAGTGCTTGCAGTTAAGCGCTCTTTTGATACACTCGAATCCCCTTTTAATTTTTAACGCACCGAGGCAAAGTGACATGAAAGTAGGTCTGGTCGGTTGGCGCGGGATGGTTGGTTCCGTCCTTATGCAACGTATGGTTGAAGAGAATGATTTTGCTCATTTTGAGCCATTTTATTTCTCTACCAGTAATGCAGGTGGTGAAGCGCCTGCGTTTGGCGGTAAAACTGCCCCAGCACTTATGGATGCATCAGACATTAACAGTCTGAAGCAAATGGATGTCATTATTACCTGCCAAGGCGGCGACTATACCTCTGAAGTTTTCCCGAAGCTCAAAGCGGAAAACTGGACGGGCTATTGGATTGATGCGGCATCTACACTGCGTATGGAAGATGAAGCCATCATCGTACTTGACCCTGTCAACATGAACGTGATTAAAGATGGTTTAGTAAACGGCACCAAAACATTCGTGGGCGGTAACTGTACTGTTTCACTGATGCTGATGGGCTTAGGTGGTTTATTCCAAAACAATTTAGTGGAATGGGCGACCTCGATGACTTATCAAGCAGCGTCAGGTGCTGGTGCGCAAAATATGCGTGAACTGATCTCTGGTATGGGCTATTTGTACAACAACACCAAAGATTTGTTAGATGACCCACGCTCTCCAATTCTAGATATTGACTCTAAAATTGCGGAATTACAACGTGGCGAAGGTTTCCCTTCAGCAAACTTTGGCGTGCCATTAGCAGGCTCACTCATTCCTTATATCGACAAACAATTAGACAGCGGTCAGTCGAAAGAAGAATGGAAAGGTCAAGTTGAAACCAACAAGATCTTGGGCAACCAGCAAATCGTTCCGATTGACGGTCATTGTGTACGTATTGGTGCGATGCGTTGTCACTCTCAAGCTTTAACATTAAAGCTGAAGAAAGACGTGCCTCTCGATGAAATCGAAGATATGTTACGTAGCGCAAACCAATGGGCAAAAGTGGTTCCAAATACCCGTGAAGCGTCTATGACTGACTTAACGCCTGTGGCTGTAACAGGCACATTAACAGTTCCTGTTGGTCGTCTACGCAAATTGAATATGGGCAAAGAGTACTTAGGTGCTTTCACTGTCGGTGATCAATTACTTTGGGGTGCTGCGGAACCCTTACGCCGTATGCTCCGTATCCTGATTGACTACAAAAATACTTAAGCATTTACCCGCTAAAGTATTAAGCCGATCACACTTGATCGGCTTTTTTTTGTAACCCTGATGTTAACGTTTTACAAATAACACACAACTCGCTAATCTATAATTTTCGCTTTGCGATCTGTGACCGAGCTAAAGATTAAGATGACCGTAAATAACAAATTAAAGATAGCCATTTTAGCCATTATTGCTTCGCAAAATGTGAATGCGATCACTGTCGATCCTATTCAAATTCAATCTGCACCTGGGGAACTGTTGTATGCCGAATTGAACTTTCACGATGCCGATCCGAATGCTCCGATTCAAGCCAGTCTAGCCAGCGCAGAAGATTTGATGTCTCTTGGTGTCATGCATCAACCGCCCAGTAATCTGAACTTTTTTACCCGTCGTACCAGCGCCAGTACAGGTGTGATTACAATTACCTCTTCACGTCCTTTAACGGAAGCAGAACTGAACATTGTCGTCAAAATCAAAGAAGGCAATGCGGCACGGCTACAACATATTAAAACAGCCAATAAACGCTCGGCAGCACTTCAAGCCCGTACGAATAATAATGAAAAAGCCTTAAAACCGGTGGTGATTGTCAACGAAAAAGATATTGCGCTGAACTTACCTGTCAGCACACAATTCAATAGCTTAAAAACAACAGCTGCGCCGACGACAAACACGACGCCCCTCAAACTCAATAACCATACTCCACCAAGCATGAGTGCGACCGCTATTGCAGCACCAACGCAAGTTATTTCAGTAGCCTCTGCACAAATTGCAGCAGCGGCTCAAACTTCAGCTCCACGTGTTGAACCGATTACTCAAGCGAAAAAATCGGCAGATCCGTTAGTGCAAAAGTATGCCGATTCAGTTCAAAAATCAGATGCGCCAATTTCTGCACAGGCCAGCCCACAACCTAGTCCATCGACAGCAAAAACAACACCTGCTGCACCTGCAACTACTGCACGCCAAGCCGCACCTCAAAGTGCCCATGTAGTTCGGTCGAATGAATCTCTCTGGGGCATTGCATCGCGTATTGCTGCTGAAGAAAACCGTCCTGTCGGTGAAGTCATGCAACAAATTAAAGCCAAGAATGAACATGCCTTTATTCAAGGTGACATAAACCGTTTACGTCGTGGTGCTAACCTCAATTTAACGGGCCTACAAACAGCAAAATCAGAGCAAAAAGTCTCCGTTTCATCACTTCCAAAACAAAGCTCACAGCAATCTGGCAAGGCGAAATACCGCCTCAATCAAGCCGAGATGAGCTTGGTGGCAGAGAAAGAGCAAGATTCAAGTCACGGTTCTGCCAAGAAGTCGACAGAAAAGAATCAAACATCAAACGAGTTGTCATTAAAAGTTATGACATCTCGTGAAAAAACCGTTAAATTACAGAGAAACGTAACACAATTAGAAGTGGCACTTAATCAGAAAGATCAGAGAATTCAATTACTAAACGCTCGTCTTGCACAATTGCAACAACAATTGAAAGCACAACAAACTGAGAAAAAGCCAACACACTAAAGTGTTATTTTGATTATTTGATTTTGGATGAACTTGCACAAAGACAAGTTCAAAAGGGGTAAAACATGCTTATTTATGTGATTCCATTTATCTTACTATTGGTTGTTGCCATAGTCTTAAAAAAGCGTGAGGCGAGTAAAGAAGCAGAACCAAAAACTCAAAAAGCGGTTGCTGCAAAAAACAAAGCCAAAAAAACCAGTTCGTCTAAAAAATCCCCGCAACAAACTCAAGTCGTTGAAGATGTTGTTGCTAAAAAAGCCACGACACCACTCGCCACAGATCTACGTAATAAAATTGAAGGCCAAATTCGCGACCGCAATTTCTTCTCAGCTGAAGCACAAATCAACCAAGCCCTAAATAAAGACAATTCACAACACGAATTATATTTACTGCTGCTCGATATTCACTTGCTTCAAAAAGATGAGTTTGCCATCAGCCAATTACTGAATCATTTACGTTCTTTAGAACTGGATGATATTTTGGCACAAGCAGAAGCCAAAAAATCGGATTACGATCAATTACATCAAAATAGCCGTGACACGATTGAGTTTAAACCGACTGAAATTGCACCATCTACACCAAAACCTGTAGAAGCAACCAATACTGCTGACTTCGATGCCCTGATGTCATCAAATAATCCTGCGCCCGCTCCTGTGCAGGCCTCTGTTGTTGAACCTGTTCAAGACATTAAACCGCTTGATTTTGATACCTCAGCATTTACCACCACAACAACGGCTCAACCTGAACCGAGTATCGAAGTTCAAAGCTTAGATTTTGATATTTCTAGTTTAAATACACCAACAGCAGAACCAGCCAAACCTGCTGAAGAACTTAAACCGCTCGATTTCGGTTCACTCTCTTTAGAAAGCACGCCTGCTCAACCAGCAGAAACTGCAGCAGCCGAAATCCAACCTTTAGATTTTTCGTTCAATCTCGACACAGCGCCGACAACAACGCCAGAAGCAGAAATTTCGCCGCCTGCTGTAGATGAGCGCCCTGAATTTACATTTGATTTTTCAAGCGAATCTACGGCTGAAGCGGCAAAAGACATCCCTGCTTTTTCTTTCGATACGGTGAGCCCAAGTGAAGCGATAGTAGAAGAAACACCAGCAATTAAGCCAAACCTCAGCTTTAGTCTAGACTCTAATGCACCTGCCAATACAGTGGATCAAAGCGATCCTCTGGTGCAGTCTTTCCCTCAACTGAACGAAGTCAATGAAATACACTTAAACCTTGAGTTGGCTGAGCAATACATTCAACTTGGTGCTTTCGAAGCTGCACGTGAAATTTTGGTTGAACAAGAACCAAATTACTCTACGGAACAACGTCAGCAAGTAGAACAGTTACTGAGTCGCATAGCATCCTAAGCCATTTCGTTTTAAACTAAAGCAGTCATCACCGACTGCTTTTTTTATAATGAAAAAAATTGCGCTTATCTATATGGGTGGAACCTTTGGCTGTATTGGCGAACCCTTACAACCAATGCCTGCCGAAGACTTTATTCCCAAGCTCACACATGTCTTGCCGATTCATCTCGACATTGAATGTTTTATTGCACCTGTCATTAAAGACAGTAGCGCCTGCACGGCTGAAGACTGGTTATTGCTAATTCAGCAGATTCAACAATTGCAACTGCAACAATTCCAGCATTTTGTCGTGATTCATGGCACAGATACCTTAAGCTATGCCAGTGCTGTCGCGGCACACTTCATTGCAGATTCCGCACGTGTGGTTTTCACAGGTAGCCAATATCCATTACTTAATGTACAAGGTACAGATACGCGTGAATTTAGCGATGCGATTAGTAATTTGAATTTTGCCTTAGATGCGGTGATGAAACATCCTGTCGGAGTGTATCTAGCTTTTCATCAACAGGTATTGCATGCGCAAACCGCGTTAAAACGACATACCACAGAACTGGATGCTTTTACAGGCGTCATGGCTGAACAGCCGATTCCACATAGCTTAAAAACACACATAGTACAAACAGGTGATGTAGAACAATCCCACCAGTTCAATTGCCTCAATCTGATGATGCAACCTGTTGCCTTAGCTCAACAATTGCAGAATTTGAAAAACCTGCTTACAGCCCCACCACATTTCCTCATTTTGCAAGGTTTTGGAACGGGTAATTTAGCTGTGAATGCCGAGTTGATAGCACTTTTCGATGAATTTTACGCACAAGGCTGTGTTGCTATTTTAAGCACCCAAGTCCCTTTCGGCCGTACTGATCAGCGCTATGCAGTTGCCGCGTGGACAACTCAGGCCAAAATAATTGTCAGTGATTGCCTCGGGCATGCAGATCTGTATGCCAAAGCCCTTAAAATGTATTTACAATACCCCACTGCTGAAGCGCGCTTCAGCCATTGGCATGATTTGGGTTAATTTGAGGTACATATGCAACGTTTTGCGATCGGCATTGAGTTTTGTGGTACACACTATCGTGGTTGGCAAACCCAGCAAACAGGTGTGATCAGCGTACAAGAGACGATTGAAAAAGTACTGTCTAAAATTGCCAATGAACCGATTAGCTTACATGGTGCTGGTCGTACCGATGCGGGCGTCCATGCCACCAATATGGTGGCGCATTTTGATAGCTCGGCACTTCGTTCAGAGCGCGGTTGGTTAATGGGTAGCAACAGCCAACTGCCAAAAGATATCTCGATCCAATGGATCAAAGCGATGGATCAAGACTTTCATGCACGCTTCAAAGCGCAGGCACGTCGTTATCGTTATGTGGTCTATAACCACCCACAACGCCCTGCTCTTATGTATAAACAAGTCACACATGCCTATTATGCGCTAGATGTGGCGAAGATGATGCAAGCCGCGCAAAAGTTCGAAGGCACGCATAACTTTGAAAGCTTCCGTGCAGCCGCATGCCAATCCAATCAACCTGTCCGCCATGTCAGCCATTGTCGCTTAATTCAACATGGTCCATATTTGGTCCTCGACATTCAGGCTGATGGCTTCTTACACCATATGGTCCGCAATATCATGGGTTGCTTACTGGAAATTGGTCAAGGTATGTATGAAGTCGAGCATATTGAGGCTATTTTCGCAGCAGAAGACCGTAAAGCCGCAGGCATTACTGCCCCCCCTGATGGGCTATATTTCATTCATGCCGACTATCCAGCGCAGTTTGAGCTACCAAAGCAGCCGCTTGGGCCACACTGGCTCAATATGCCTGAATAATTTATTTTTTAATCCTCCCACTAGCCTGCTTTTTCAAAGGAAAGGGAGAAATTCCTCCCTTTTATAAAGGGAGGTTAGGAGGGATTTCTTAACGCTGCTTACGCTTGCGATATTCCACTGGGGTTTCATTGGTCCAGCGTTTAAATGCACGATAGAAGGTACTTGGCTCAGAAAAGCCCGTCAAATACACGATACGCTCTACACTTTCAGCCGTATTGGCCAAAAGTTTTTTCGCCAACCGGCAGCGATAATCAGACAAAATTTGCTGGAAGCTAGTATTCGCCTCACTAAGCTGTGTTCGTAAACGTCTTGGGGTAATACTGAGCTGAGAAGCCACTGTTTCAAGTGTGGTTTCGCCACTTTCTAGGGTTGAACCTATCGCGCGACGCACCTCACCCACCAAATCATAGCGGGCTAATTCTTGAAGTTTTTCAATCGCTAACTGCTCATGCAGTTGCAATAATTCAGGTTCCGCCTGCCACAACGGATAAGCCAAAATACTTGGGTCAAAATATAAGCGAGTTTCTTTTTGTCCTAGGCTGACAGGGCACTCATATACACGGAAATACTCATCATCAAACGCGCCTTTACTGAAGTTAAAATCAATATAGATCGGTTCAAAACGCCCTTCAGTAATAAATTTAAAGAACCGTAAAATACCGGACATCGCACATTCAGAAAAATGTCGATTGACCAAATTTTCAGCCCAAGGTTGTTCCCCATTGGTCAAATAACAACGGTCATCTTCAACCACTAACTTGGCATGAAAGGCATCACTGATCAAGCGCTGATAAGCCAAAGCGCGTTTCAAACCCTCACCAAAGTTTTCCGATGAAATAAACAAATGCTCAATCACTTGGCCACGGTATAAAGGCAGATTTTCACCCAAATGTAGACCGATGTCTGGATCTCGGCTCACTTCTTCTGCGGCCACCCAAAAAGCGTATTGCGCGCTCAAAGGCGTACGCTCATTGGTTTCCATCTGATTTAACGCAACACCCGCCTTTGTTAAAATTTCTTCTGTTGGCAACCCTGAACGACGAATCGCTTGGTAGCCTAATCGCAAGACAATCGATGCATCAGTTAGCTGACCCACGCTAGAACCTTCCTTGTATGTTCTTCATTTATACACAAAACATTAAAATTAGATTAACTGCGATTGACCGAACTGACAACAACTTATACAGTTTTTTTGTTGAAAATATTTATTCCTCTTGTTCGCTTATTTTACTGACAGATGATCAGGCAACCGCCCATTCCGCCTTGTTTTATGCAAAAAAATTGACTATAATTTGCGCCTTTCCAATTTATTCATTCAGGTAGGCTATGGCCAATAAAGAGGAACTCATCGAGTTCGAAGGCGTTGTCACCGAGACGCTTCCTAATACTATGTTTCGTGTACGTTTAGAAAACGGTCATGAAGTGATTGCTCACATCTCTGGTAAAATGCGTAAACACTATATTCGTATTTTGACTGGCGACAGTGTTAAAGTAGAAATGACACCTTATGATTTATCTAAGGGTCGTATCACTTATCGTGCGCGCTAAGTTTTAGCGAAGCGAAAAAGCCACTTTTTAAGTGGCTTTTTTAATGTCTGCGCTCAGACTAAATATTATAAATCGACTATATTTAAACCAACAATCAAACTATAATTTAATGCGATAACAACTTAATATGCCAAAATAATAATCAAGACAACTTCAATGAAGCGAGCAGTTTTACTGTTCCCCATACTCTGTGTTGCTTGCGCCACAACAAGCCAAACTCAGCTCAACTAAACCTTACAACACTATATCGGACAATCGTCAGATCAAGTTCAAAATCAACTTAACCTCAATAGCATGGGCTATAAAGTGCTCGATGCTCCTGTACATACCCCAGAGAAACTGACCTACACCCTGTTAAGTAATATGCTTATTCCGATGGCGCCCCCCAACCTTGGAACCATTGTCAGTATGGGTGCACCCATTCAGACCCTTCCGGCGGTAGCCTGAATATTGAAATGAAATGTAAAATTGAGTTCAGAGTGCATGATGGTCTTGTGGAATCTATTCACTACATCGGCAAAGCGTTTTAACGGCTGCGTTATGTTGAGCCGCTTACTTACCGTTTATCTCAAATTACTCGAAACATTCTCAAACGAACGTTCAGATATACAATACTAAAAGGGTCTGACTCTGCTTAGGGGATGATCATGAAGCCTTTTATTGTCAGTTGTTTTAGTTCCATCTGCTTTCTACTCCTTCAAGCTTGTAGCAGCTCTCCAACGCAACACCAGACCGTCGTTTCACCCGCTAAAATTGCGCTCTCCGACTATTTAGAACAATATATTGCCCAACATGTATCGAGCATTCGGCGCTAACTCAAATTACGTCATCTCGGTTATGAAACCTTAGGTGTGCCGATTCAAACACCAAATCAACTGAGTTATACCATTGTCCGACGGATTCAAATTCCAACTCCTATGCCCACTATGCGCAGTGCCAGCAGTGTCGGTGCAATTCCTATTCCCACACATACACCATTTTATGATGTTTAGTTAGAGTGCCAAGTCCACTTCTTTTTAAAAGATAGTATTGCGCAATCAATTCAATATCGAGGTAAAGCTTGTAAAGGTTATTAAATTTTGGGCATAAGAAAACGCAGCGGTTAGCTGCGTTTTCAAATTGTTTTTGGCTTAGTGCAGTGCAGCCACAACCGCCTGCCCCATTTCCACTGTACCCACTTTGCTCATGCCTTCAGACATGATATCAGCTGTACGCAAGCCTTGATCTAGGACATTGCCTACTGCATCTTCAATCGCTTGAGCAGCAGCTTCTTCACGGAAGGTATATCGCAACATCATAGCTACTGAAAGAATAGTGGCTAATGGATTGGCAATATTCTGCCCTGCGATATCAGGCGCCGAACCATGACATGGCTCATACATCCCTTTCGCATTTTCATCTAAGGATGCTGATGGCAACATCCCAATTGAACCTGTCAACATCGCGGCTTCATCAGACAAGATGTCACCAAATAAGTTACCTGTCACAATCACGTCAAACTGTTTAGGCGCGCGCACCAATTGCATTGCAGCATTATCGACATACATATGCGACAAGTTAATGTTTGGATAGTCAGCTTCTTTCATCGCCGTTACGGTTTGCTTCCAAAGCTCCGTCACTTCAAGTACGTTAGCTTTATCAACAGAACAGACTTTTCCGCCACGTAAACTAGCCATTTCAAAAGCCACTTTCGCAATACGCTTAATTTCAGACTCAGCATAAACGTCAGTGTTAAAGCCTTGTTTTTCACCATTCTCAAGCTCACGAATACCACGTGGCTGACCAAAGTAAATCCCGCCAGTTAATTCACGAACGATAAGAATATCAAGACCTGCTACAATTTCAGGCTTTAAGCTTGATGCATCTGCCAATTGCGGATACAAAATAGCTGGACGTAAGTTCGCGAATAAATTCAATTCACTACGAATTTTTAACAAACCACGCTCTGGACGGATCGAACGCTCAATGTTGTCCCACTTCGGACCACCTACCGCACCAAGTAAAATTGCATCTGCATTTTTAGCTTGTGCTGCGGTCACATCTGGATAAGGTGAACCGTGTGCATCTATGGCAGCCCCACCGAGTAGGCCCTGTTCCCACGTTAAACCTAAATTGAATTGATCATTGACTCGTGTAAGTACCTGTTCTGCGGCTTTTACAATTTCAGGACCAATGCCGTCACCAGCCAAAATCAAAATATGTTTAGACATGAAATATTCCATTGTTGGTGAGTTCTGACTCACACGATTAAAGTTTTTGTTCTACAAACTCGCCCAAGCCATTTAAGACATTGTAAGGTTTGCAAAAACGACGAATTGTTCTTTGGTTTTGCTTTAAATCGACACATAAAGGGTCAGGTGCAGACATATTCAACAAACTTCCCTGATGTCTACTGCGCGCACGGAACATCCTAAAGGTGTAGCGTTCCGCAGGCTTAAAACGATGAATGACATGCAGCGTTTCAGCGCGATCGACCGAAACGGGATAGAAGCGAATCACCAGTTCATGTTGCCCCGCTGGCACTGACAGAAACAAGGCATTCGCTTCATTCAAATCATCTCGTTTTAACCGCACAACCTTCTCTCGAATAGCCTCACGGCTGACACGATGATTGTCCACATCCACAATTTTGATCTGATTCCATCGTTCAAATTCGCAGTTCACTGTACCAGTACAGTAAAGCTGCGCATTATTTTTACTCGCTGGGGTATCCTGAATCCGCTTTATGCTTGCCGTATTCATGCTTTGGCAGGCAGTTAATGTTCCCACCAACGCCAGTAGAGCGATACGACTGTAACTCGTCACCATTGTTCAAGCCCAACCTTTACCAGTAGCAAAACGTTTAAAATTCTTTTGCTCGATATTAACAAGAGATGGCCCCAAGCACTAGATGCATCGAATTTTCAATTAAGCATGAATTTCAGCAAACACCCACGGACGTGATGCTTTGGTCTTTTCTTCATAGGCTTTGATGTCATCTGCAACCTGTAAAGTTAAACCAATATCATCCAAACCATTTAACAAACAGTGCTTACGAAATGGATCGACTTCAAATGTGAAGGCTTCACCCGATGGTGTACGTACTTCTTGCGCGCCCAAATCAATCGTTAGCTGATAGCCTTCTGTTGCTGCACATTCTTTGAAAAGTTGATCAACAATCTCTTCAGACAAAATCACAGGCAACATGCCATTTTTGAAACTATTATTAAAGAAAATGTCGGCATAGCTGGGTGCAATCACAGTACGGAAACCATATTCTTCCAATGCCCACGGCGCATGTTCGCGGCTTGAACCACAACCAAAGTTCGCACGAGAAATTAAGATGCTCGCACCTTGGTAACGTGGCTGATTCAATGCAAAATCAGGGTTTTTAGGACGTTTAGAATTGTCTTGTCCCAAAAAACCTTCATCTAAATAACGCAACTCATCAAATAAGTTTTCACCAAAACCCGTGCGTTTAATGGATTTCAAAAATTGTTTTGGAATGATCAAGTCTGTATCGACATTGGCACGGTCTAAAGGTGCAACGATACCCTGTTCAACGGTATATTTTTTCATGTCTATGCTCCCAAGCCCGAATTAAAATGAACGCACATCGACAAAATGACCTGCAATCGCTGCTGCCGCTGCCATCGCTGGGCTCACCAAGTGCGTGCGACCACCATTGCCCTGACGACCTTCGAAGTTACGGTTAGAGGTCGATGCACAGTGCTCACCGGGTTGTAATTTGTCTGCATTCATGGCTAAACACATTGAACAACCTGGCTCACGCCATTCAAAGCCCGCTTCAATCAAAACTTTGTCTAAGCCTTCGGCTTCTGCTTGCGCTTTGACTAAACCAGACCCTGGAACCACCATGGCTTGTTTAATGGTACTTGCCACTTTTTTGCCTTTGGCAACTTCAGCCGCGGCACGAATATCTTCAATTCGAGAGTTGGTACATGAACCAATAAAAACACGGTCTAACTGAATATCTGCCAACGCCTGACCTGCGGTTAAACCCATGTAGTTATAAGCACGCGTCCAATCATTGCGTTGCACTTCATCTTTGGCTTCATCTAATGTCGGTACAGCTTGAGTCACTGGAATCACCATTTCAGGCGATGTGCCCCAAGACACTTGTGGCTCAATCTCTTCACCTTGCAATACAACTACTGTGTCAAAATGCGCATCTGCATCCGAATGTAAGGTATTCCAATACGTAACTGCAGCATCCCACTGTGCACCTTGTGGTGCATATGGACGGTCTTTGACATAGGCAATGGTTTTGTCATCGACAGCGACCATACCCACACGTGCGCCGCCTTCAATCGCCATATTACACACCGTCATACGACCTTCGATCGACATATCACGGAACACTTGACCACCAAACTCGATGGCATGACCTGTACCGCCTGCAGTACCAATTTTACCGATGATGGCTAAAACTACATCTTTCGGTGTTACACCCTGACCCAATTGACCATCAACACGCACCAACATGTTTTTCATCTTCTTTTGAACCAAGCATTGGGTCGCCAATACATGCTCCACTTCAGATGTCCCAATCCCGTGTGCTAAACAGCCAAATGCGCCATGTGTTGCCGTATGAGAGTCTCCACACACCACAGTCATACCCGGTAAAGTCAAACCTTGCTCAGGCCCGACCACGTGTGCAATGCCTTGACGGACATCATTAATGTCAAACTGCACCACATTAAAGGTTTTACAGTTGTCGTCTAAGGTCTGAACTTGGATACGTGAAGTATCATCTTCAATACCTGCGATTCCTTCCGAACGCTCTTTGGTCGATGTTGGAACGTTATGATCAGGGGTTGCCACATTCGCACTTAAACGCCATGGTTTACGACCCGCAAGTTGTAAACCTTCAAAGGCTTGCGGAGAAGTCACTTCATGTAATAAATGACGGTCGATATAGAGTAAAGCCGAGCCATCGTCGCGTTGTTTTACTAAGTGGTCATCCCACAATTTGTCATACAATGTTTTTGCTTGTTGGTTTTCGCCTGCCATGTCGATTGACTCCACTGGACTGGGTAATTCTTTCATTAAAATCGATTATAGCGACGATTTCACATAAATCTAATTTATCATTTTTATTAATTTAGAAACTTTTTGGAATTATTTTAAATTCATACCTCTTTGTTTCAATCCCTTTGATGACAAGCCCTCACCGCTGGTTTTAATTCAAGCGCTATAGCCTAATTATCAACCTATTGTAGGCCTCGCAGTATATGTCTCTGCTCAGCCATGCAAGGTTTATCTTCCCTATTTAGACCCATACTTTTGAAGCTCGCTTCGTTGATGTGAATAGTAAGACAGCGACCTATGCATAGACTAAAGAGTGAAATCTACAGAAGCTTGTTTTATCAAGTCAAACATCCCAAACAATCAACTACGTCACCTTACATTCAAAAACCCAATCATGAGCAATCAAAATTTCATTTTGACTTTATTAATGATAATAATTACTATTTGCAAATGAAAGGCATTATTGAGAGGGTATTTATCATGGCGAACATTCAGAAATTTGTAGCGAACAATCAGCGCATATTCAAAAAAACCCTAAGCTATTACATCATGCACATTACCGTGGCCATGATTGTGGCTTACTTTGTCACAGGCAACTTATGGATGGCGGTCACACTCAGCTTATTAGAACCAACCGTGCAAGCCTTCGCATTCTTTTTCCATGAACGTATTTGGGAGAAAAAGAACCGTACTACCGAAGAAAATATTCCTGCTTAAGCCCTTATATCAAGCGCCCTCTCAACTCTCCAAAAGATCACATCAAGTGATCTTTTTTTATTTTATTCTAGATCCAATAAGCTCCCGTTCATTTTAAAGATCGCAATTCATATAAAATTATTTTATAATTTAATTATACTTTCATAACTAGATTATCCTTATGAATCTTGCAGCCTTCGAAGCTTTTGTAAAAGTCATGGAAACCGGCTCTATTTCTTTAGCCGCAGATCAGCTCTTCATTACGCAACCTGCTGTAACCAAACGTATTCATAGTTTAGAAGAATATTTTGGTGTGAAACTGTTTGAGTCTGCGGGTCGTGGTGTACAAGCCACGCATGCCGCACATTCACTGCTGCCTAAAGTTAAAAACTGGCTCAATGAACTGGGTGACATTCACCATACCTTGAGTCATGAACAAGGCATGGTCCAAGGCAAACTCAAAATTGGCACCAGTCACCATATTGGTTTACATCACTTGCCGAGCCATTTGCGTAGCTATGTGCAAAGCTTTCCAAATGTCACCTTAGATGTGCACTTTGTTGACTCCGAGCAAGCGCATGAAAAAGTACTGGCGGGTGATTTGGAGCTGGCATTTTTAACCCTACCGCCTAAACTCGATGAACGTTTGCAGTACGTCACCATTTGGGAAGATCCTTTGGTTTTTGTAGCAGCACCGTTTCATCCGCTGGCACAAATGCAAAACTTACAACTCGAAGACCTGATTCAATACCCAAGTTTATTGCCTGCGTCACAAACCTATACCAGCCAAATCACCTTGGCAGAGTTTGAAAAACAAGGGCTGAAACCTAAAATCACCATGAGTAATAATCCACTCGAATCGATTCGTATGTTGGCATCGATTGGACTGGGTTGGTCAGTGCTTCCAAAAACGATGATTAACCAAGACCTACAGCAGTTGAATGTGAAGTTCGAAATGAACCGTCAACTCGGTATGGTTTGGCATCCGGGCAGAACCCAATCTCGTGCGGTGCAAGAGCTGATTGCAATGATGAACTAAGCTTTACAAGCATTAAAAAACCATCCACAAGGATGGTTTTTTATTTTGCGCGAGCGAATTAAGAAGCACTTATAGCCAATGCAACCAGCCCAAGCCAAATCACCAGCAAGATCGAACCTGCTACGATATTTGTACCCCCACGATTTTCTAATTCAGTATTGACGCTACCACTTCCCAACTGGCGAGTTTTGGCAATCTGTTGATCGACATGATGTCGATATAAGGTATTCCCAAACATTCCAAATGCTACGGCCAAGCCAATATTTGCACCAGAACTTTCAATCCCCAAAAGTATTTCAACAATCCCTATAGCCACAATCAAACCAATGGCCATAAAGCCATAACTGTACATTTTTCGATAAAATAACCAGACCACACCTAAGAAAAAGGCGGCAATATTAAAGCCTGCATATTGTTTCTTTGGCGTGATTTTTTCAAATTGAGCTTGATAGTAAGACGCATATTTCGCACCGACAAACAGGGCACGATCTTGTTCTAATTGATTAACTGAAGGGACGTGTTCTAAAGACGTAGAGTCAGGAAAAGCTGGATGATCGAAAGACATAAATTTCTACTTTTATCTTATTTTTATACAGAGAGGCAAAGCTTCGACGCTCAGCCTCTTTGAGTTCTACTTATTTTTGGATGAGTGAATCTTCATGCAGGGATTCATTCAGCTGATCTACAATAATGGCCCACTCACCGTCCGATTTAATTTTTTCTGCCAAAAACTGACGTTGCGCTTCAGTCCAATACTCTGCGTCAACAATCTTGGTTTGTGCATTGAGCTGATGCGTTACAATAAACAAGGCGATGGCCTCTTCACTCGCATCTAAACCGAGTTGCTCAAACAGGTGGGTCATTCTTGGTCGTACACTCATATTTTTTCTCCACGCTTATGTTCTAATTTTTGATAGTCAAAATAGCTTTAGCCAAGATTCAACATAGCATATTTGGCTAATTTTCCAAGATCAGCCCACCTATAGCCCCACTATTTTATCTCTTTCAAATAAAGAAGACTGCCCGAAAGCAGCCTTTTTAAACAACTAAAGACAGATACTTAAATCGACCAGTCTTGAATTTCCCATGCCTGCTCTTTAGCCAATGCTTCTAGGCGGTCATCTGGATTGACGGCAATAGCATGGTCTGCGTATTCCAGTAAAAAGCGATCATTGATGGAATCTGAATACGCCCAAGACTCGCTAACATCACGCCCTGCAAGCCATTGATCTAAACGCGTCAATTTGCCTTTTTGATAGCATGGTGTATTGATCACTTTGCCCGTATATTTACCCTCAACCACTTCAGCATTGGTCGCGATAATTTCACTAATCCCAAACTCACGGAAAATCGGTGCGGTAATAAAATCAGAGGTTGCGGTAATGCCAACCAAAACATGTCCAGCATCGCGGTGTTTTTCAATGGCCGCAAAACCTTCGGGACGCATTTGCGGGCGAATCACTTTGTGCATGAACAGTTCATGTAGTTCAGTAAGGTAGGCATTGTCATGTTGGGTTAAAAATTCAAACACAAATTCATTATAGGCAATCGGGTCGAGCTGCCCTGCTTTGTAGTCTTCATAAAATTTATCGTTCATGGCGCGATGGCGAACTGGGTCGACCAAGCCTTCATTCACCAAAAACTCTCCCCAAGAATGATCTGAATCGGTGTTTAACAAGGTGTGATCGAGATCAAATAGCGCCAATTTCATGAAAATACTCGTAAAAACTGAAATTTAAGAAAAAATTTGTAAATCTATCTCCGCTAGTCGATAGAAATTCGTTAAGATCATAGCAATTTTAACATTTTTAAACTTTGCTTTTTTCGAGTTGGATACAGAAATAAAAATCCCCGATCGCAAAGTCATAAATTACACAATATTTAGGTAGCCAAATGATCGATTCGGAAGGTTTCCGACCCAATGTCGGGATCATTTTGGCAAACGAGTTTGGACAAGTTTTATGGGCAAAACGCATTGGACACAATGCTTGGCAATTTCCACAAGGAGGTATCCAATATGGAGAAACCCCTGAACAGGCACTTTATCGTGAGCTGAGAGAAGAAGTTGGCTTACTGCCCGAACACGTCCAAATTGTAGCGCAAACTAAAGGTTGGCTGCGTTATCGTTTGCCGCACCGATACATTCGTACAGATTCCGATCCCGTATGTATTGGACAAAAACAAAAGTGGTTTTTACTCAAACTCACTGCTCCCGCTCAGAATATTCGTTTGAATTTGTCTGATCCGCCTGAGTTTGACCAATGGCAGTGGGTCAGTTATTGGTACCCGCTGGGGCAAGTTGTGAATTTTAAACGCGATGTATACCGCAAAGCGATGGTGGAGCTGTGCAATCAGCTCCCTCAAAAAAAGCCTTAAAAAATCTAGACGTCCTACAGATTTTTTAAGGATCTCTTGTTATAAATAAGTTGGACGCACATTATTTTTGGAGTAGACGCGATGTCGAATATGCAACTGGATACCCTTCGACGCATTGTACAAGAAATCAATGCGTCCACCAGTTTGCATGAATCACTCGACATTATGGTCAACCATGTGGCGGAAGCCATGCATGTTGATGTTTGCTCCATCTATTTACTCGACGAACGCAATCAACGTTATTTGTTGATGGCATCGAAAGGTTTGAACCCTGATTCGGTCGGCCATGTTTCACTGCATACCAGTGAAGGCTTGGTTGGTCTGGTGGGTCAGCGTGAAGAAATCGTCAACCTTGACAATGCACCGAAACATGAACGTTTTATGTACTTACCTGAAACAGGTGAGGAAATTTATAACTCGTTTCTCGGTGTACCGGTCATGTACCGCCGTAAAGTCATGGGCGTGCTCGTGGTGCAAAACAAAGAGTCGCAAGACTTTAGTGAAGCTGCGGAGTCATTCCTCGTCACGCTCTGTGCTCAGCTTTCAGGGGTCATTGCGCATGCGCATGCGGTGGGCAATATCGATGTATTTCGTAAACCCAGCAATCTACCTGCCTATAAAACCTTCCAAGGTGTCCCGGGTTCAGGTGGAATTGCATTAGGGCGTGCCGTCATTCTCTACCCCCCTGCGGATTTGGCGGCTGTCCCTGACCGTGAAGCCGATGACATCAGTGAAGAATTAGAGCTGCTGGATCGTGCCCTCACCTCAGTGCGTGATGAAATCAAATCGCTTGATGATAAAATGCAAGATGCCCTCATGGCGGAAGAGCGCGCCCTGTTTAGCGTGTTCTTACGCATGTTGGATGAAAATGCGCTACCAGCGGAAATTAAAGAACAAATTCGTGATGGGAACTGGGCACAAGGTGCGGTGCGTATCGTCATCGATAATCACATCGATCTGTTTGAACAGATGGAAGATGACTATCTCCGTGAACGTGCAGCGGACTTAAAAGATCTCGGGCGACGGATTTTGGCCTATTTGCAAGAAGCCGACTCCAGCCACCGTGAACTTACCGATGAAAGTATTCTGATTGGAGAAGAAATCTCAACCGCAGCCTTGGTTGAACTGCCAGTCGATAAAATTGCAGCCATCGTAACTACCGAAGGCGCCATGAACTCGCATATGGTGATTGTAGCGCGCGCACTCGGTATTCCAACCGTTGTTGGTGTCACTGAACTGCCAATTAATACCCTCGATGATGTGGAAATGATAGTCGATGCGCACCAAGGGCGTGTGTTCATTAATCCACCTCGCCGTTTACGTAGTCGCTATAAAGAAATTCAAAAAGAAGAAGAACTGATTGCCAAAGATTTAAAACAGTATGAAACTAAAGATGCCATCACCCCTGATGGTGTCGCAGTCAAACTGTTCGTCAATACTGGTTTGATGATTGATGTGGTCCGTGGTGTACAACGCGGTGCCAAAGGTGTTGGTCTATATCGCTCTGAAATTCCGTTCATGCTGCGTGATCGCTTCCCAGGTGAAGAAGAACAGCGTGCGATTTATCGTCAACAGTTGAGCCACTTTGCCAACAAACCTGTGGTGATGCGTACCCTCGATATCGGTGCAGATAAGGACTTGCCTTATTTTTCAATTGAGGAAGAAAACTCCGCATTGGGCTGGCGCGGCATTCGCTTTACGCTCGACCACCCTGAAATTTTTTCTTCACAAATTCGTGCCATGCTCAAAGCCAGTATTGGTCTTAACAACCTACACATTCTTCTGCCAATGGTGACCAGTGTCAGCGAAGTAGAAGAAGCCTTGTACTTACTGGAGCGTGACTGGGTCGCGGTGCAAGAAGAAGAACAGGTCAAAATCACCAAACCAAAAATCGGGATCATGGTCGAAGTACCAAGTGTCTTATTGCAGATTGAAGAATTTGCCGAGTTGGTTGACTTTTTCTCGGTGGGTTCAAACGACCTAACCCAATATTTACTGGCCGTTGACCGTAATAATCCACGGGTTGCCAATGTCTATTCACATTTCCACCCTGCAGTTTTACGTGCACTCACCCGCTTAGTCAAAGAGTGTCATAAGTACAACAAACCGGTCAGTATTTGTGGGGAAATGGCGGGCGATCCTTTGTCTGCGATCTTATTGATGGCGATGGGCTTCAATACCCTATCAATGAGCTCAAGCAACATTCTGCGTGTACGCAAAGCCATTTGTCATGTCCCAATGCCAGATGCGGTCGAATTGCTAGAGCGTGCCTTGAAAATGAGTAATCCACTCATTGTGAAAAGTCAGATGGAATATTATTTTAAAACCCATGGTTTGGCCGATATGGTCAAATCCGCAACACGTATTGTGACGGCTTAAAGGTCTTTAAACCCAAAGAAGAGGCATTAAAAAAGGGAGATAATCATCTGAATATCTCCCTTTTTTGTGCTTGTCATAGCCTCGTTTTGCATTTTTCTTTCGGTCTACAAAGACTTGGCTTTGGTTGACTTCATGCATGTGTTTAGCCACGAAGTTGTGAATCACAACTTTTGGCTCAGCTTTCTTCTTTGCCATTTTTTTCACCTTGTTGATCTGATCATCTCACTGATGATGCGGTAGAAATTTTACGCCTTTTTGAACGTATTACAAGCGATTTTGGCTGAACCTATATCCCCCAACTCATGCGCTATTTTTCAATTCAATTACAGGTTATGGCAATGCTTTATTTTGCACTGCCTTTGATCCATATGCTTAAAATATCGCTTAGACATAAAACTGTTCTAACAATAAAATCATCGCAATCAACATCATCAATACCCCTGACACTCGACTGACCACTCTAGCTGCCTGCGGACGTGTGCCCAAAACTTTTTGCGCACTAAATCCAACCAAGAAATAAACGGCCGCACAACTCATGAGGTGAATTCCCGCCAATAAAACAATTTGAGAGGTGGGCGACAAAGCCGCTTGCGGGTCGATAAAGGGCGGCAATAAAGCCAAAAATAACAGCAGGACTTTCGGGTTTAATCCACTCAAGTAAACGCCTCGAATGTACCATGACTTTGAAGATGCAATGGCAACCTGATCACTGCTAATACTCGCAGGACGCATCGATAAACTCAGCCCCATCCACAGCAAATAAACAGCCCCAACGCCCGTGAGTACTTGAAGCAATACGGGCTGACTGGTCACCAATGTGCCCACACCCGCCGCAACAATCAGTGCCGCCATCAAATGTCCTGTTAATAAACCTGTTACCGCCGGCAAGACTCTTTTGCCCTGTATCCCCGATGAAATGGCATAGGCCCAATCTATACCTGGTGTCATCACAAACAGGATCGAAACACCCCAAAATGCAATCAAAATATTCAGTGACATCCCTTTCCTCTCTTATTCATCATCGTTTTTGAGGTTTAATCCAATCAAAACATGATCTGTATCAAATAATTTTGAAAGGATATCCTTTAGGCTCTAAAATGTGCTTTCAAATATTTGTGCAATAACACCTAAAAAGGGGAGATTCTTCCACATGGATAAAATTGATAAGAAGATTCTTGCTGAACTACAAGCCGATGGTCGTTTATCTGTTACAGAGTTGGCCCATAAAGTCGGGCTTAGTCTCTCCCCCTGTCACCGCAGAGTCAAAGCCTTAGAAGATGCAGGTATTATCAAAGGCTATCGCGCACAGTTAGATATTTCCCAACTCGGCTTGAATTTCTCCACCATTGTTTTTGTGACGCTCAAAAATGGCGATAAAGATTCGGTGCAAAGTCTTGAAGAAGCGATTCTAAAAGTTCCTCAAATTGTGAAAGCGCAGCGACTTTTTGGTGACCCCGACTACTTGCTGCATGTCGTGACCTATGACTTGGAAAGTTATCAAAAACTCTATGATGAGCACTTGTCAGCACTGCCCAATGTGCAACGTCTCATCTCTACCATGGTGATGAAAAATATTATTTCCAATCGTAGCGTCTTGTTCTAACAAGAATATGCTCTAGGGTCAGCTAAACATCTGTAATTGATCTGTCTTTTTCTGAATGGCCTCGCGATTTCAAGAAAATCTGTCCTGCTCGGTGCTAAAAAGTCCTTGTTAATGAATGATGTTCAACAAAATCGAGAAGCCTCGCTTCAATAAAAAGAAAGTGATTAGCACATATTCTTAATTGAAGCGTGAATCATATTATTTCTCACCATTTTTTTGTTTGCTTCCCTTGATAAAAGCGCTAGATTAAATCTTAATCACAGACAAAATAAGAGCATCGCCATGCCACTCGGAAAAGACAAAGATGCAACCATTGTGGTCAAAGATACGCCAGACCAAGAAAAGTATGAGTTTCTAAAAGAAAAAATTCGTTATAAGCAGGCCTTGCGCGAAAACTCCAAAAAAATTGACCACCAAAAAGTCCGATTAAACATCCAAGCGGATGCACTGCCAAGCAAAACCTTTTTTATTATGAATGCCTTGGCTGCCGTTATTGCAGGCTATGGACTGCTGTCCAACTCTGCTGCGGTGGTGATTGGCGCGATGTTGGTTGCCATGATGCTGGGGCCGATTTCAGGCATTGCCTTGGCTTTAATTGATAACCGATGGCTGCTGTTTAAAACCGCGTTGTCGACCTTGTTACTTGGCGTTGCAATGATTTATAGCATTGGGATCATTTTAGGGCTGGTGAACTATGACCTACCTATGACCAATGAAATTTTATCGCGCACGCAGCCAACCATTTTGGATTTGATGATTGCTTTAGCAGGAGGTGCCGCAGGTGCTTTTGCCTCAGTATCCCCTCGCCTATCTGTGGCCGTAGTGGGCGTCGCCGTTGCGACAGCCTTAGTTCCACCCTTGGTGGCCAGCGGGATTTTATTTGCACATATGGAATGGAAAAACTCAGCCAATGCATTTTTACTGGCAGTGACCAACATCTTCGCCATTCAGATTAGCTCATCTTTAGTCCTGTGGATTGCAGGCTTTAGACGGGGTTCCACCGAAGAAGTGCAGAGTAATGTCAAAGAGTTTCTCAAACGTAATGCTGTTAGCCTAATGTTCTTGGCGCTTTTAGGGATTTATCTCTCACTCAACTTTTATGCGCTGCTCAATACACGCCTGTACGAAAGCAGTACCGAGGCGACCATTAGTACTGAGCTGAACCATGCCAATAATATTATTGATACCATCCAATACGATAAAAAAGAGGGTTTCACTTTAGTTCGTGTCTCTATCCGTGGAGATATTCCGCCTAGCCCAGCGCAAATTGCAGCACTCAATCAAAAGCTATTGCCAGACTTGAACGATAACCCAAGCATTGTTCAAGTCCGCTTTATTCCGATTGATATTATTCAGGCTGAAGACAGCCCCAACGTCAAACTCGAACAAGATGAAGCGCAAAAGCTTTCAGTACAATAATGAGCTTTAAGCTGCAAATACTCTATGCAGCAGTCGTTCTACGTCGGGTTGTTTCATCTCAAGCATCCCGACAACCCGACCATGAAATGGACTATAACGGCTGTGAATAAAGCCATCAGCCACATAGTCTGGTGCATGCCGTTTCAGCAAGACTGCTTGTGCCAAAATCACTAAACGACTGACCAAACTGCGCCCCATAAATTGTAGTTCATCAGGTTTCTGCTGGAACAACTGAAATAGATTTTGTAGCTCTTGTTTCAACTGTTCATCTTGCATAGCCGTAGCAGCCAAATCTTGAAACAGGATTTCAATCGACTCTACATCACGGCTGATGGCCCGTAATACATCCAAACACATGACATTGCCTGAGCCTTCCCAAATGGTATTGACTGGGGCTTCTTTAAAAATACGTGCCATGATGCCGTTGTCGACATAGCCATTGCCACCAAAAACCTCCATCATTTCCCCTGTCAGCTCAACCGCACGTTTACATATCCAGAACTTCGAAGCTGGGGTCATAATGCGTTTCCATGCCACAGACAGTGCATCATCAGTTTCATAGCAGTGTGCCAAGTGGAAACTGAGTTGCATGGCCGCTTCCGTTTCTAAGGCTAAATCTGCCAGTACGGCGCGCATCAATGGTTGTTCAGCCAAAAGCTTACCAAAGGCTTTACGCTGACGGGTATAGGCAATGCATTGCACCAAGGCTTGTCTAAGCATGGCAGTACTGCCCACCGAACAGGTCAAACGGGTATAGTTCGCCATTTCAATGATGGTGGGAATGCCGCGTCCAGCCTCACCAATCATAATGCCCCACGCCTCTTTAAATTCGACTTCCGAGCTGGAGTTACTTCGGTTACCCACTTTGTCTTTTAAGCGTTGCACATGAATCGGGTTCTTGGTTCCATCCTCCAGCCAGCGCGGCACAAAGAAACAGGCCAAACCATCTTGTTCCGTCTTTGCCACCACCAAATGCGCATCACACATCGGTGCAGAAAAAAACCATTTATGCCCTGTGAGTAAATAGGCTTGACCGCGTCCCGACTCGGCGACTGGTACAGCCATGGTTTCATTGGCACGCACATCCGAACCGCCCTGTTTTTCGGTCATGCCCATGCCCAGCCAAATAGATTTTTTTTGACTGATCGGCACATCACGTTCATCGTATTCTGTAGAAAGCAACTTATCACCGATTTTGGCCCACAGTTCAGGTTCACGTTGAATCAGTGGAATACTGCCTAAGGTCATCGAGTTTGGGCACAAGTTTCCACACTCCACCTGCCCTGCCAGATAAAAACGTGCTGCCCACTCGACCCATTTTGAGGATGAATTGGGCTGATTAAACGGATGTGCATGGGTATCGAACTGACGATTTAACCCCATCCATTTATGCCATGCGGGATGAAACTCGATAGAGTCTTTACGGCGTCCGCGTGCATCGAAGGCATGCAATATAGGCGTATGCTTATTGGCGAGATCGGCATATTGATAATATTCCGCTGAACCAACGGCTTTTCCCATCTCTGTGAGTCTTGCCTGATCCTGACTACCATAACGAGTGAGAATTTCTTGTAAAACGGTATCGGTTTCAAACAGGTTATAATTTTCCAGTTCATCAAACTGATTACTGATTTGATGGGTCATCCATGCGATATTCATATCACTTTGCTCTTGTTATGCTGTGCTTTTCATTTCAGTATAGAGAAAAATTGAGTCTGCCATGTTCAGCTTTATGCCATGAAGAATCCTGAGATCCAAGTCCGCCGTAGACCGCGCCAGTCGCGAGCTAAACTCACCCAAGAAGCTTTGCAAGAAAGTTTTGTTCGGCTTTTGCATGAGCGTCATGCGCACGAAATTACCATTCGGGAAATTACCGATGTGGCCGGAGTCGGTTTAGGTACTTTTTATGAGTACTTTTCAAAGAAGGAAGATTTGGTTGCATTGACCATTCATCAGCATGTGAAAACTAATGCGGAGCAGCTAAAAACTTATGCACAAAGCCTGATGGAGTTATCCACAAAATTAACTTTTGAGGACTATTTACAGCAAATTATTCACTTTCAGCTTGAGCAGATTCAGACTCGACAGTTTCTCTGGGCGCAGACTTTTTTGCTGGAACGACAGGTATCGAATATTGAAAGTTACCGTAAAAGTTATGCCATGATGGTGCAGATGTGGCGCAGTATCCTTGAGCCTTATGTTGAAGATGCAGAGCAACTCAAGCGACTTAGTTTGAATGTGCAACGAATCTGTTATGGCTTTGTGTCGCAGACTTTATTGGTAGAGCCAAAATTTGGGAAATGGCAGGAATTAGAAACCGATATAGTAAATATGGTTAATTTCTCATATCAGAACTAACTAAAGCTTTATCAATTTTTATATATTTAAGAGCTATTTTAAATACTCTAAATAATTTTAATATCTGATTTTTTGAGATAATATATTAAAAATAAATTTAAAGAACAACTACTTCCAAAATGCAGACAATACCTTTAAAAGTTATTTCTTTACTTGCCGAACTCCTTCCAAAATATGAGACACATGCCAGTCTAAATTCTATTTTTTTATATGCAGATATAGAAAATACCTTTCCAGAACTCAGCAAACCTAATCGAGTTCAAGAGACTTTAATACATATCAATAAAGCCAATCCTAATCCTCTCAAAATTTTAGGAAAAGTATTAGAAAAATATTTTGATGGTGCTGTTATATCTCCACATGACCCAGAATGGTTTAGCTCACAACTAGATAAAATCACTCAAGCATTAGCTGAAAACTCTTTAATGTATATAAAAGGTGGACGGATCAATGGGTCACTTACTGCACCAACAAAAAGCCTAGAAAATTTCATAAATGATTTAGATATTCCAGCAATTGATCAAGAATTTACGAGAGCTTTAACGCATGTGGATTCAAGCCCTAGAGAAGCTGTTTCAGCAGCAAGTAATATTTTGGAATCAATCTGCAGAGTTTATATAGAAGAAAATCAACTTAATATGCCTAACAAAAAAGATTTAAAAAATTTATACGATGTTGTTAGAAAATCTCTAAACATCAATCGAGAAGCCGTGGAAGATGAAGATTTAAAAAGAATTATTTCTGGAATTATTTCAGTCGTTGATGGTATTGCTTCACTGCGTACTCATAGCAGTTCCGCACATGGTGCAGGCATCAAACAATATAATCTCAGACCTCGTCATGCACGTTTAGCAATACATTCTGCCCATACGATTGGTCTATTTATATTGGAAAGTTGGAAAGAGAAATAAAAAAACCGCTCTTTCGAGCGGTTTTTTTATTTCAGTCAAAACTACTTAACGTCAAAACGGTCTGCATTCATTACCTTCACCCAAGCGGCAACAAAGTCTTTTACAAACTTCTCTTTGTTGTCATCTTGCGCATAAACTTCTGCATATGAACGTAAAATCGAGTTTGAACCAAAGACTAAGTCTGCACGGGTCGCCGTCCATTTGGTTGCCCCTGTCGCACGGTCTACAATTTCATAACGGTTTTTACCCACGGGTTTCCAGTTATATTTCATATCCGTTAAGTTCACAAAGAAGTCATTGCTGAGTATACCCACACGAGCAGTCAACACACCTTCTGGTGTACCTGCATAGTTTGTGCCGAGTACACGCATACCACCGACGAGAACCGTCATTTCAGGTGCAGTCAAACCGAGTAATTGTGCGCGGTCTAACAACATTTCTTCAGGCTGTACGCTGTAATCTTCTTTGACCCAATTACGGAAACCATCATGCTTAGGGAGTAAATCTTCAAAAGAATAGACATCTGTTTGCTCTTGAGTCGCATCACCTCGTCCTGCAAGGAACGGAACTTTGATATTCACACCCGCAGCATGCGCCGCTTTTTCAACAGCTGCCGTACCACCCAGTACAATCAAGTCTGCAATGCTGACTTTTTTCGCCAGACTCGCCTGAATTTCTTCAAGCTTCGCCAAAACTTTGGCTAAACGCTCAGGCTCATTGCCCACCCAGTCTTTTTGTGGTGCAAGACGGATACGTGCACCATTGGCACCACCACGGTAGTCTGAACCACGGAAAGTCCGCGCACTGTCCCAAGCAGTATTAATCAATTCAACCGAAGTTAAACCACTATTCAGCAACTTCGCTTTTAATTCTTCAATTTCAGCTTCAGACAAAACATAATCGACCGATGGAATTGGGTCTTGCCAAATCAGATCATCATTCGGCACATCTGCACCTAAGTAGCGGGATTTTGGTCCCATGTCACGGTGAGTCAGCTTGTACCACGCACGCGCAAACACTTCAGACAAGTAAGCTGGATCTGCATAAAAACGCTCTGAAATTTTACGGTATTCAGGGTCCATTTTCAGCGCCATATCGGCATCGGTCATCATTGGGTTGCGGCGTACATTCGGGTTATGTGCATCAACAGGTTTGTCTTCCTCTTTGATGTTAATCGGTTCCCATTGTTTCGCACCCGCTGGACTGGTGGTTTTTTCCCATTCATAAGTGAACAGTAGATAGAAAAATTCGTTATCCCATTTGGTCGGGTGTGTGGTCCAAGCCCCTTCTAAACCACTGACCATGGTGTTCGCGCCATTGCCTGTACCTTCAGAGTTATGCCAACCGAGACCTTGAAACTCCACATCAGCGCTTTCGACATCTGCCCCTAAGTTTTGAGCTTTACCATTCCCGTGCGCTTTCCCTACGGTATGACCACCCGCAGTGAGTGCGACGGTTTCTTCATCATTCATTCCCATACGGTCAAAAGTGACACGCATGTCTTGTGCAGTACGAAGGGGATCTTGGACGCCATCAACCCCTTCTGGATTGACGTAAATTAAGCCCATTTGTACCGCAGCTAATCGATTTTCAAGCGATTTACGGTCTTGGTCATTGGCATAACGGTTTGCCGTTGGTGCCAGCCATTGACGCTCTTCACCCCAGTAAATGTCTTTTTCGGGTGCCCAAATATCTAGACGACCACCACCAAAGCCAAAGGTTTTCAGGCCTGCTTCTTCATAAGCTACAGTTCCAGCAAGAACGATTAAATCGCCCCATGAAATTTTGTTGCCATATTTACGTTTGATTGGCCAAAGTAGGCGACGGCCTTTATCGGTGTTGACGTTATCAGGCCAACTGTTGAGTGGTGCAAAACGTTGGTTCCCTGTGTTAGCGCCGCCACGCCCATCTTGTTTACGGTAAGAACCCGCCAAGTGCCATGCGGTACGTACAAACATCCCAATGTAACTACCATAGTCAGATGGCCACCATTCTTGGCTGCTGTTGATGAGTTCACGGAGATCTTGTTTCACCGCTTCTAAATCCAATGATTTGAATGCAGCTGCATAGTCAAAATCAGGATCCATCGGGTTGGTTTTTTTATCGTGTTGCGACAGGATGTCGAGATTGAGCGCATTCGGCCACCAATCAGAATTATTGGTGCTGGCTAAACTCGTTTGTCCACCATCTTTCTGGTGAAATGGGCAGCCTGATGCTTGCATATTCTGTGTCATGTCGAGCTCCAAATTTGATCATCAAATTATGATTATCATGAACCGTTTAAAGTAATTATTACTGTTCTAACATAGCCTCTTTTGATGACAATCGAAAGCGAGTTTTACGAATAAAAATAATCGGATTCTTCCATGTAAATATTTAAGAAAAAAAAGAATTTTAATTTTTCAACAAGATAAGACCCGAGGAAAACACAGCAAAAAGAAAGCATTTTTATACGAGTTTGATGGACATTTTCAATTGAGTTTATCGATCAAAACTCAGACAAACCTTACCAGCAATGTGCGCGGCTCAGATTGAGCAAAAATTAAATAGAAAAAGAGGCATACTTTCGCTTTTTAGATTTTATTTGAAAGATATTTTGTGATGTTGTTATGGTCTCGGTGATGACTGTTTTTGTCCCAGCCATCACCTAATCTTTATATAAAGCATTCATTACACAGTTAAACGTCGACCTTCTCTTAAACAGACAAACGGATTCATCAGCTTTGAGCTATTTTTCATCGCCACTTTTAAGTCAATTTCGGGTTGTTCACGACTTTCATCAGTCAGCTGAAAGGTACGATAGTGAATGGCCATCGAGCATTTGGCATGCAGGTCTTTGTGTGCTTGAAAAGCATCTTGCGGATTCATATGCATATAGCGCATGAGCTCACGCGGTTCATAGGCCCCGATAGGCAGTAACGCAATTCGCGGTGCGCCAAAACGCTGATGCAGCTCTTTAAAGTGCGGTGAATAACCCGTATCCCCAGCAAAATAAGCATAGTCAGCGCCACAGTGAACACTAAAACCGCCCCATAACGCACGATTTTGATCGCGCAGACCACGGCCAGAACCATGCTGTGCTGGGGTATAGACCAGTTTTAAATCATGCAGACGCGCCGACTGCCACCAATCCATTTCCAGCACTTGTAAGTGCTTGGGTAAATACCATCTATTACCTAAGCCTGTATAAATGGGCATGGCGAAACGCTCATACAACCAATTCAGACTGGCAATATCCATATGGTCATAGTGGTTGTGGCTCAAGAGCACCGCATGGATGGTCGGTAAATCTTCCAAGGCAATGCCAGCTGGCATAACACGGCGAGGTCCTCGCCCTTGCTTCGGACTGACATATTCAGCCCACACAGGATCGGTCAATAAGTTATACGGCCCAATTTGGAGTAATACTGTGGCATGACCCACAAACCACACCTGCCAATCCTTTAAATCGGCATGGGGCCGATCTTGCGGCAGGCTTTTTTTATCGGCATGAAAGTGTGCATACTCTTGCGCCAAATCCACATTCCATGTCGAAGATTTACGCTTAATCAACCATTTCAGCAAGTCGCCTCGGCTACGGCCCTCAGGTCGACGAACCGAATTGACAAAGCGAGTCCCGTTATAATGGTCGGAGTGTAGAAACTGAAATTCGGGCTGTCGCCATGTATGGGACATGGTATTTTCAGTCGGAATTTGATAATGGAGTTCAGTTGATTTTGGCTTCATTTAACGTCGTTATCTTTATTGCAATACACCAGTAACAGGACCAGTTTTGAAAACTGACCTCTACCTTAACCTATTCCAAGCGTCCTTGCATTCGCTCTAACCACACTTTTTTTGATTGCGGCTTCACAAAGAGTGCCACAATTTCAGGATGTTTTTGTTTAATTTTTACTTCAATTCGATTAACACACGCTTCTATCTCATCGGTAGTAAGGTGATCTTCAAATTCTACACTCAACGAGGCCAAAATCTGCTTGGCACCCATTTGCTCGGTCAGTAAGCCGTTGGCCGACAGTACGCCTTCATCGTCTTGGGCAATTTTTAAGATATTTTGACGTACATGCAGGTCTGCGGTCTCACCGAGCAGCAAACCTTTGGTTTCTCGTGCCAGCAGAAAAGCAGACACCGCCAGAACTAGCCCAATCAGAATGGATGCCACTCCATCCAGCGCAGGCATATTTAAACGATGTGCCAAATAAATACCCAGAAAGGCAATCAACAGACCAATTAATGCAGCAGAGTCTTCAAACAGAACTGTAAACGTGGTGGGGTCTTTACTGCGACGAAAGGCCTCAAAATAACCTTGCTGACCTTTCGCCTTACGAAACACTTTCAGAGCAACACACCATGAAATACCTTCACTTACAAATGCAAAGCCAAGTACAACATAATTGATGGTCGGGTTTAGAATAGGTTCAGGATGCAAAATGTGCATGATCCCATTGTACATAGACACCAATGCCCCTAAGGCAAAAACCATGAGAGATACAATAAAAGCCCAAAAATACAGCTCTCGCCCATAGCCAAAAGGATGATTAAAATTGGCAGGTTTATTTGACTTCTTCAGTCCATATAACAGTAAAATTTCGTTTAAGGTATCCACAACAGAGTGAATCGCTTCACTCAACATGGCAGAGCTGTTGGTCAGATAAGCGGCAATAAACTTTACCAGCGCAATGGCTAAATTCCCCAACAGCGCGGCATAGACCACCAGTTTATTTGAATCTGCCATATCGATTTTTAGCCCATATGTTCAATTAAATTCTATTTATGTTTTTATCATATCCAATTTCGGTAAAACGCAACTGTATTTTTATGTAGTTCACCTCCCCTGATTTTCAGTTGATTGGAATGAACTATTTTCAATATTTAATTAATACCTTTTAGCAATTATTAAAAAAGTGATTTCGTATAGAAAAGTCTTAAGACTCAACCCAAGATCATTTATTTTCTAAATAATTGAATCATCTTCACGGCATCATTGTTTATCGATTATACTTTACGGCAGTCATGGTAAGACATTTTTTGGATTAGTCAGTGGGTTATTTATATGGAACTTAGACACCTTCGCTATTTCATTACTGTTGCTGAAGAACTGAACTTTAGTAAAGCAGCACTGAAACTTTATACCGCCCAACCCTCTTTAAGTCAGCAAATCAAAGACCTTGAGGAAGATGTCGGCGTACAGTTACTGTATCGAACCAAGCGAAAAGTTGAACTCACGGAAGAAGGCGCTGTTTTCCTTGAACAAGCACGTCTCACCTTGGCTCAGGCAGACAAAGCGGTCGCTATGGCACGCCAAGTGTCACAGGCCAAACAGCAGATGCTGCGCATTGGTTTTGTCCCTGTTGCGGAAATGAAAATCTTTCCTTATGTACTGCCCAATTTACGAGTACAAAACCCAGAGTTAAAAATTGAGTTGTTCAGTATGAACAATACTGAGCAACTGCGTTTGCTAAAAAAAGGGGAGTTGGACATTAGCTTTACACGAAATAATGTCCATAGTGATGAAATCGAAAGCCAGTTTGTACTGCGTGAACCACTCATTTTCCTGTTGCCGAAAGACCATCCTTTGGCCCAATACGAGCGAATTCCTGTTGAAGCGTTAAATGGCATTGATTTTATTATTCCCGCAGCCGAGCAGTCACAGACTTTGCACCAGACCATTTTGGAATTTGCCAAAGCCCACAATATTGAATTTAACATTGTGCAAAAAGCTGACAACATACTATTCAATATCAACGCGATTGGCTTGGGGCTCGGCTGTACAATTTTACCCGGTTACATTGCGCCACTTAGCATGAACAACACGGTAATTCGTCCACTTGAGGTTGAGCTGCCGTATTTGGATCTGTATGTGAACTACCGTAAAAATAACAGCTCACTGGCAGTGACTAAATTTTTAGAATTACTGACTCGGGTATTTTATTTGGATATTAACCGCGAATAAATCCGCAGTAAGTCCTCATTACTCATCTCATTCGGCGCGCCACTATTTTCTGAATAAAATAAATAGTTACGCGCCTTTCTCATGGAACTATACGCTGTAAGACAAGCGTATTTTTACCCTTTTGTTTTTCAGCGATGTCGATACCATCTCGCTTTTTCCTTTTGCATTCTTTTTAAGCTAGGATAGGCTAATAAAAACTAACTTTTGTCAGGTTCCCTACAACTGAAGTCCAAACACAGACTGATACTTAAGTAGGCACTGCAATTTTAGCAGCACGAAAAAAATAAAACGAAGAAGGAGAAAATTATGCCGATCCCTACTTTGCAGCGTTTAAATACAGCAATGAAATTTCACCCCTTCTTTTTCATTAGTTTTTTGCTAACTGCTGTTTTTTATACGCTGCTGAATACATTTACCGACTGGTCTTGGTCGACCAATTTATTGATCAGTTGGAATCTTGCCGTCTCAAGTTATTTAGTGAAAACTATGACCACCCTGTGGTCTGTTGACCATCGGCACATTCTGCAACATGCACAACAGCAAGATGCCAGTAAATGGATCATTCTACTGTTGGTGATCATGACTTTGCTCATGTGCTTAATTGCGATTGTATTAGAGTTGACTCATCTTCCGAATGACCCAACCATCAAATATGGGCATTTGGCTCTGTCCTTACTCACCATTATTAGTGCATGGTTGTTTATGCATACCGTGTTTGCCATTCATTATGCACATGACTATTATCTGGCTCTCGCAGACCAACAAGATGCAGGCTTAGACTTTCCCAAAACGGCTCAACCGACCTATCCCGACTTTTTATATTTTAGTTATGTGATTGGCACTTCTGCGCAAACCGCGGATGTTTCCATTACCTCACGTTCGATGCGTATTCTCAATATTCTGCACATTATTTTAGCTTATGGTTTTAACACCTCTATTCTCGCCATTAGCATCAATGTCGCGGCGGGTTTTATCACGCTTTAAACGTTTTATTTTTTCATTTTTTGATCATCCTCGCAAATGACAAATATCCAATATAAAGACGATGATTGAAGTCCTTTCGACGATAACATCACAAAAAAAAGCTCCCAATGAAAGAGCTTTTTCAAATTACAAATCTAAAAATTCAATGAACCGTTCATTCGCCTTAAAACATACTAAAGACAAAAGCTTTAAAGATGATCGACCCAAAACAGGCAGGTTCACTCTGACCATCTTCCACAGACTATATGTTAGATCACTCAAGTTAAATCACTTGTTTAAGGTCAACATATTGTAATAAATGCTGCAAGCTCGGCACATCATCCGCGATGGCCAAAGGTTGATATTGTCTGAGCGTTTCAGCTGTATGCACCCCATAACTCACCCCGATTCTCGGCATGGCAATATTACGCGCCATTTCTAGATCATAACTGGTATCACCGACCATAATCGCGCGTTCAGCAGACACACCCGTTTCAGTTAAAATCTCTTCCAACATTAAAGGATGCGGTTTAGATTTAGTCTCACTGGCAGCACGCGTTGTCACAAATAGTGTTTGGCTCTGGGTTTGCGCCAATACTCGATCTAAGCCTTTACGACTTTTACCTGTCGCCACCGCCAACTGTAAACCCGCTTCACGTAAGCCATTCAACATATCGGCTACGCCGTCGAACCAGACATCACCTTTCGAGTTCGCCACATAATGCTCGGCATAGCATTGCAAAATTTCAGTATGTAGCTCAGGCACTTGAGGAAATAATCGCTGCGCGACCTCTGGCAAACCTAAACCAATAATACTTTTTGCTGCATCAGCAGTTAAAGGCTGTGCAAATTGCTGCGCGGCAAACAATAAACTCGCCACAATCTGCCCCACAGAATCAAATAAAGTCCCATCCCAATCAAAGATAATCAGTTCTACAGGTTTGTTCATGCTGGGGTTCCAATATTTACTTTTATAAAGTCAATTTACACGATGCATTTGCTACACGATGGCGAAAAGGATGTCGCCGTTGAGCTGACTTGCACTTCGCTTTAAAGCAGTGCTTAAAGCGCGTTCAGGACTTCCATCAGCTCAACAAAAGATTTTTGTTACTTTTCATCTTTGAAAAGCAAAGATGACCAATACAGCATCCTTTTAAATTAATCACAACCAATAAAAGTCATGGTTTTATCACTTCTCCCAAAATGGAAGGGAAAAGACTTAGTCCTTCTTCTGTGCTCTTAGCTGCGCCACAATACTCTGCATATCTTCAGGCAAAGGCGCTTCAATCGGTGCATAACCTGGGATGTCTAAACGCATTGCATGTAGACATAAACGACGTGGCTTCGGCCCTTTATATTCTGTTTCATGACCATACTTATCATCACCTACCAATGGATGACCAATGCTTAAACCATGCACACGAATTTGATGGGTACGCCCTGAAAGCGGCGATGCATAGACTAAGGTTGCATGTATAAAACGCTCAGCCACATTCCACTGTGTTTTAGACTCTTTACCTTCACTCGACACACGCACACGACGCTCACCATTGGCCAGTTCATAACGGTGCAAAGGCGCATCAATTAACTGCTTGTCTAAACTCACCACACCTTTGACTACAGCAGCGTAAGTTTTCTTAATTTTGTGTTCACGCAACATGTCTTGCAAACTTTTTAAGACACTACGTTTTTTAGAAATCATCACCAAACCTGAGGTATCACGGTCAATACGATGAATCAGTTCTAAGTATTTTTTACCTGTCGCGGCACGTAAGCCTTCAATCAGACCATAAGCCACACCACTGCCGCCATGTACGGCAATGCCAGATGGTTTATTGACGACCATCAAGCCTTCATCTTCATACACCACACGACTGAGTAAACTCTGTGCTACTTTGTCAGAAACAGGCGCCGCATTTTCATCTTTTTGTTCATAGCGAATCGGCGCCACACGAATCTGGTCACCAATAGACAGCTTAGTTTCTGCTTTTATACGCTTTTTATTCACGCGAACCTGACCTTCACGAATCAGGCGATAAATACGACTTTTAGGCACACCTTTTAAACGGCTAAATAAAAAGTTATCAATCCGTTGCCCTGCTTGATGCTCGTCCACTTCAAACCACGTCACGTTTTGCCATTGTTGGGTAGAATTCATACAGTTACTGCGACCTAAAAAATACGGAATTTGAATAAAAAATGACCATTTAGGCTATGCTTTACACAAGAAAGACTAGCTTAGCCCATAGGCAGATGGTACAAGGTTTGATATAGTCAGCGCACGGATACCACCATAAGTGAGTCAAAAGCTTAATCATTTCAATTTTAAATTGAATAGTTAAGAAAATAACTCAACTCAGCTTGGAACGGTCCCAAAAGAATTATGCCGACGCCGAAGGCTTATTATATCGGCAAAACAGCAAACTGTTAGGTTTAATTGTGCATCTGCACATAAATCAGTTTGCCCCAAAAAAATATGTGACCAACGAAGGTTGGTTTTTAAACGTAAACTGATATACATCAGATTAGTCGCTCCCTGATGTCGTATTCAGGCCACAGCGTTGATGCATATGGATCTGTTCAGTTGTAAAGGTACGATGATAATTCCGTATCAAGACACCCTATCCAAAAAGAAGGGTTGCTCTTCGAGCAAATGTGACAGTGAAAGTTACTTACATCCAATGCACCGCTTGTCCGCCAGTGAAACGCGCAGGAGACTTTAATCGTTTAAAGATTGAAGCCGTATTGCCATCATCAATATGTGAATCAAAACCGAAGCCGATCAAAAAGGCAGGTAATAAAACTCAGACCACAATCGGTTTATTTGAGATCTGAGCAAAATTGGTCCGTGATGTTTGATGTTCGCTACGTGTTTAGCGATAGTTTGCTGTGTATCACTATTAGGTGTTACACCCATGAAACGTATGTTGATTAATGCAACACATGCAGAAGAGATTCGCGTTGCACTTGTCACTGGGCAGCGTCTTTACGATTTTGACTTAGAGAATCGTACCCGTGAACAAAAAAAATCCAATATCTACAAAGGTCACGTGACTCGCGTTGAGCCTTCTTTAGAAGCCGTCTTTGTTGAATATGGTGCGGGACGTCAAGGCTTCTTGTCTATGCGTGAAATCGCAAATTCATATTACCAAGCAGACCCACGCCAAACTTCAAACATTCGCGAATTGATCACTGAAGGCACAGAGCTTTTGGTTCAAGTTGAAAAAGAGGAACGTGGTAATAAAGGCGCTGCCCTTTCTACCTTCATTTCTTTAGCTGGTCGCTATTTGGTACTTATGCCAAATAACCCGAAAGGTGGTGGTATTAGCCGTCAAATTTCAGGTTCAGTACGTGAAGAATTGAAAGAAATGTTGGCATCGTTAAATGTACCTCGTGGCATGAGCGTGATTGTACGTACTGCGGGTATTGGCCGTTCTCAAGAAGAATTACAACTCGACCTACAGCACTTACTGGATCTTTGGGCGCAAATCCAAAATACAGCAAGTTCTGGTCCATCACCAATGTTGGTGCATCAAGAAGCAGGCGTGGTGACGCGTGCGATTCGTGATTATTTACGTGATGATGTTGCTGAAATCTTAATTGATTCAGAGCAAGCCTATAACGAAGCCTATAACTTCGTAAAAGCAGTCATGCCTCGTCAAATCGACAAGCTAAAAACTTATACGCTAAATGAACCGCTATTTGCGCATTTTGGTATTGAAAGCCAAATTCAAACGGCTTATGAACGTGAAGTTAAACTTCCTTCAGGCGGTTCAATTGTTATTGACCAAACCGAAGCATTAGTGTCTATCGACATTAACTCTGCAAAATCAACCCGTGGTAGTGACGTTGAAGATACAGCGCTCAATACCAACCTTGAAGCAGCGGAAGAAATTGCACGTCAACTGCGTTTACGTGACATTGGTGGTTTAGTCGTGATCGACTTTATCGATATGACCAAAGACCGCAACCAACGTATGGTTGAGGCGAAACTTCGCGAAGCAACACAAAGCGATCGTGCCCGTATCCAATTCGGTCAATTGTCTCGTTTTGGCTTGATGGAAATGAGCCGTCAACGTCTACGCCCTTCGCTTGAAGAAGCAACAGGTTATGTCTGCCCACGCTGTCATGGCACAGGTATGGTTCGTGACTTGCGTTCATTATCGCTTTCAATCATGCGTAAAGTAGAAGAAATTGCGCTGCGTGAACGTCATGGGGAAGTTCAAGTACAGGTTCCAGTTGAAATTGCAGCATTCTTATTGAATGAAAAGCGTCACACATTGGTTTACCTCGAACAAACCTCAGGTGTTCGTGTGACTGTGCTTCCGCACCCACACTTAGAAACACCGCATTACGAAATTTCGTATAACCCTGAAGGCTTTGCACCAACCAGCTATGAACGTACAGAAGCAACACGTTCAAGCGAAAAAGAGTTGGGTTACGAGTCATCAGAATGGCATTTAGATGGCGCAGATCATGTGCATCAACATGCCGCTCCTGCGCCTGCACAACAAGAAAAAGGCAACAAAAAACCTCGTAACAACGCGCCACAACAACAAGTTGCGCAACAAGCCCCTGCTCAGACTGCACCTTCAAGCAGCCCATGTGCATGGTTAGAAAACTTGTTTGTGCAAAAACAAGCTACGACTGTCGATCAATCACGTTCTGCAAATAATGCTGCTGCGGCCATTGAGCAAATGGTAAATGGCGGTGCAGTGAGCCGTGGTCAGTTTGGTCAAGTTGGCACGCCTGCTGCGGCACCAGTTGCACCAAGCAACAATGTCTACATGAGCGCTGCACCTGTTCATGCAAAATCTGAACACCGTGAAGATAAGCATGTAGAGAAAGAAGAACGCGGCACACGCCACAACAAAAAGCGCCCTAATAAGCACAAAGAGTCACGTGAGCAAAATGCGCAACATGACAACCAAGTTCATGAAGAAATTGTGCAGGTCTCTCGTCAAGATCAACAGCGCCAAGATCGTTATGAACAACGTCCTGAACGCAATGAACCACAACGCCAAGACCGTCATGAACAACGTACTGAGCGCGGTGAACAACAACGTCAAGACCGTCCAGAGCGCAGTGAACAGCAACGTCAAGAACCGCGTGAAAACAAGCGTTCATCACGTCGCCAACACGGTGAGCAACAGCAAAACACTGATGTTCAAAACGAACAGCAAAATGCAATGCCACGTCGTGACCGCCGCAACCAACCTCGTCCAGAACGCCCAAATCGCCATCGCGACCCAAGTGTACTGAATGAGCAAGCGACTGAAGCAGCGCCAGCTGTGGTTCAAGAACCTCAAGTTAAAGTTGAGTTGATTGAAGCACCGCGTCAAGAAATGATCACAACAGCCCATGTGGTCAATGTCGATCAAGCGCAAAGTGAAATCGTGGCATTAACTCCGCCTGCACACACTGCAACCGAAACCAAGCCTCAGCAAGCGGCTGTTGCGAAAGCAGAAGTTGAAGTAAAAGCTGAGAAAGTGGTACAGGAGAAAGCAACTGAAGTTGTAGCAGCACCTGCTGAACAACAAGCAGAGCAAAAACCACGTGAAAGCGTAAAACGTGCCAGCAATGACCCACGCCAACGCCGTCGCCAACAACGCGCTGCACACACACAGCAAACTGAAACACCTAAACTCACACCTTCACAGGTGCCAACTTTAGGTCAATACACCATCAGCAGCTTGATTCGCCATGTCTATGGTGAAGACTGTTCAGTGCTGATTGAGCAGTTTGGTTTAATTCCAACCTTCAACCGTGCCCTTCAGAAATTTACTGAAGAGTATGCTGCAACGTTAAGCAAAACTATGACAACGCCTGCTGTTGAAGCAGAGAAAAAACCGGTCACCCGTGATGTTGAAATCACAAAAGCGCAGCCTGAAGCAGAGCCAGTTCCAGTATTGGACCTGACACCGCCTGCACCTGTGTCTGAACAACGTGTTGCAAATGACCCGCGTGAGCGTCGTCGCTTAGCTAAACTTGCTGCTGAACAAGCCAAACAAGCACGCGAAACAACACCTGTTGCTGAATCGTCAGCGCCTGAAACAGCTATTGTTGCAGAAATGCCTGCTGCTGAAGCTGCACCCGCTGTAACTCCAGAGGAAAGCGAGCCTGCTCTTGTAAAAGAAAGCGAAGCGCCTGTTGCAGTTGAAAGCAGTGAAGTGAAAAGCTCGGCTGATGTAGCTGCGGTTGAAGACGTTGAAGTTGTTGTTGCTCCTGTTCAAGCCAAAGCGCCTAGAGCGTCAAAGCAAGCTGAAAAAGTAGAAGCGACTGAAACTGTAGAGGAAACAGCTGCGGACGAGTCAGATAAATCAGACTCGGACAAGCCTGTTCGCCCACGTCGTCCACGTGGTCGTCCACCGAAAAAAGCGAGCCCGACTGAGTCGTAATTCGCCCTAGAGTTGTAAATTTAAAAAACCTAGTCATGTCAGTGGCTAGGTTTTTTTGTTATTTTCGTCAGATTAGGTTGATTGCACTAGACCGAAACGATTAAAAGAACAAGTGTAGAAACTGAGCACTATTCAAACGCATTGGATTGCATAAAATAATTAGGATTCATATGAGCCAACACCCATCACATGACCTCATTGGTATTACTGACGTTGCAGCAAAACTTCCTCAATTCATCAGTAAAGTTCCCAACTTACTCAGTGGATTAAAGCAAGCATATTTACGTACCCCAAACACCCCAGCAGGCCTCGGGATTGCTTTTGAAAAAGCAGTGAAGCGCAACCCTCACGGTATGGCCTTGCTTTTTGAAGATCAAAAATTTAGCTATCAAGCCCTCAACGAATGGGCAAACCAAATCGGGCATTATTTTTTATCCATCGGGGCAAAAAAGGGTGATGTCATCACAGTGATGATTGAAAACCGTCCTGAATTGGTTGCAACCGTGATTGCACTTGCCAAAATTGGCGTTACTGCGGCTTTAGTCAACACCTCTCAAGTCGGTAAAGTGCTGGCGCATAGTATTAATCTGGTCAAACCCATTGCAGTCATCGTGGGTGAAGAATGTCGTGCCGCAGTTGATGAAATCCGCCATGATCTAAATCTCACTGCGGATCGTTTCTATTGGTTTGCCGACCAAGAAACCCAAAAAGATGCAGGCCTTGCACCACAAGGTTTTAGTAATCTTGCTGAAAAAATTGATGCCTTTGCCAAGTTCAACACCCCAACCACACACAGTGTGCTGGGTAGAGATGGCTTGTTTTATATTTATACCTCAGGCACAACCGGTTTGCCTAAAGCCGTTATTTTCACGCATAGCCGCTGGACGTTGGCTTATGGCACCTACGGGCACGTACTCAACCTCGGTAAAGACGATGTGATGTATGTCACCCTGCCGCTGTACCATGCAACAGGCATTGTGGTGTGTTGGTGTGGCGTGATTGCGGGTGCGGGCACCTTGGCTTTGCGCCGTAAATACTCCACCTCTGCTTTTTGGAAAGATGTACAAAAGTTCGATGCCTCAGCCATTGGCTATGTCGGTGAGTTATGTCGCTACCTCATGGATGCATCACCTTCAGATTTAGAAAAAGGCCACCGTGTCACCAAAATGATCGGCAATGGCATGCGTCCGAATATTTGGGACAAATTCAAACAGCGGTTTGGTATTGAAGAAATTTTAGAGCTTTATGCATCAAGTGAAGGCAATGTCGGCTTTAGCAATGTATTCAACTTTGATAACACTGTCGGCTTTTCACCTACACCTTATGCCATTATCCAGTTTGATAAAGAAAAAAATGCGCCTGTTTATGATGCCAAAGGTGGCTGTATCAAGGTCAAAAAAGGCGAAGTTGGTTTATTGATTGGTAAAATTACCCGCCGCTCCCCTTTTGATGGATATACAGACCCTGAAAAAAATAAGTCAGTGATTCTTAAAGATGTCTTCAAGTCTGGTGATGCTTATTTCAACACAGGGGACTTAGTCCGCGACATTGGTTTCCGTCATGCCCAATTCGTCGACCGCTTAGGCGATACTTTCCGCTGGAAAGGCGAAAATGTGTCCACGACTGAAGTTGAAAACATGGTTAGTGAATATGACAAAATCACCGAAGCCGTGGTTTATGGTGTTGAAATTCCGAACACCAATGGCCGAGCGGGGATGGCTGCGATTACACTGGCAGACGGTGCTGAACTGAATGAGCAGGATTTAGCCCAAATGCTCGTGAGCTTTAAAAAATGTCTGCCTGCCTATGCTGTACCCGTTTTCTTACGCGTACAAAAGCAAGTTGAAACTACAGGAACGTTTAAATACCAAAAGAACAAGCTCAAAGAACAAGCCTTTGACCCGAAAAAAACCGATGAACGTTTGCTGGTCCTGTTACCCAACAGCAGTGCCTATGCAGATTTAACGCAACAAGTCTTTGATAACATTCAAGCCTATCAATATCGCTTCTAAACTCGAATTGCTTGTTTTTTAACTACCTAATCGCAAATTTGTTGTATTTATAATCAAACATCAACAAGTTTGCGATTTTTTACTTGCGCTCGATGCATATCTTGCTACAATACGCTCCATCAAATGATATGGGTCGTTAGCTCAGCTGGTAGAGCAGCGGACTTTTAATCCGTTGGTCCCGCGTTCGAATCGCGGACGACCCACCATTCCTTTGATACCCTTGATGGGTCGTTAGCTCAGCTGGTAGAGCAGCGGACTTTTAATCCGTTGGTCCCGCGTTCGAATCGCGGACGACCCACCATCTTTCTTGTAAAATCTAATTTTACAAACCTGCTCAGGTTCGAATGCTTTAAAAATTTCTTTTTTAAACTTTCAGCGAATACTCTTTCGCACACCTTGCTCAGGGTCGTTAGCTCAGCTGGTAGAGCAGCGGACTTTTAATCCGTTGGTCCCGCGTTCGAATCGCGGACGACCCACCATTTATTTAAATCCTCTTTAATTGCATTGATATGACATTTATTTAGCGACACACTATTTAAGTCATAAAATTCGCACGCTGTTCATTTCTTCACTATTTTTATTCTTCAGTCGTATTTTATTGCTTTACCCAATTCCATTTTAACTATGAATTAGGCTCACGCTTTAATGTATACGCACGCTCTAACTTCGGAAAACCTCGCGCATACAATTTTTGGTTAGTGGTATCTAGATTATTACTTTTATCTAAATCCATTTGCAGCGTTTGCGAATCTACCACGCGATAATAAAAATTAATCCCCTCTTTACGATGCACAATCAGCTCTGTTCGCTCTTTATTCATGGTCCACGTATCACGGCGATAACTTAAGTTTGAAAAGCCAGGGCGTTGTTTTTCCGAAAAGACCTTACCTAAGCGAACAATGCTGCGATGCACCGTACCATCAGGTAAAAAATTGAGAATAAAATCAGCCTTCCCCGTTTCACAAGGGAAAAAATAACCATCACATTGAATTTGTGTGCGATAACGCCCAAAAAACTGCTGTTCACTAATATCAAGCGTGCGAGGTGCATACTCAGAATCATCTTGCATGGTTGCCCGCCCTGCCACCTCAGTCAGCTTCTTCCCCGACTCAGACGAAACATCCGCATCCTCTACCGTGCTATTTTCATGTTGTTGTGACGCCTCCGACAGCCCACCATCACAGCCAGCTAACGATACACCGATTAGCCCCACTGCTCCTTGCAGTAATGCGCCTATCAAACTCTGATGTCTTCGCTTCAACTTCATTCCACACTCACTTCCTGCACGTGATTAATCTCCATAACCATCACGAATTTTCCATCCTGACCCTTGGTGTTTTCTCGGATTCAAATGACTTGCTGACTTTAAGCCACTGGCTCAACGCCAAATAGAGCACATTTTAGTCCCGATCAAAACCCCAGCTTTTATCTCTTTACATAACTTTACTTTTTAATTAGCTCCGTCACCTTTAAAAACGTAATTCCATCTCCATTTTTAAATTATGAGTGCATAAAGCCACTCAGATTTTAATTTCTAAGGAGACCTAGATGGCCAATGTTGGTTTATATCGCTCAAACCGCTCAAACATGATTGCTGGTGTGATGGGTGGTATTGCTGAACGTTTTGGTTGGAACGCAAATTTACTTCGTATTGTTTTCATCACCATTTCACTGTTAAGTGCAGCATTCCCTGGAATTTTGGTTTACCTAATTCTTTGGTTGGTGATGCCGAAACAAAAAGACCAAATCGAGCATTCTCCACAGGCTCGATCTAGTTATAGCAATACGATGCGTACCGTTAATCCAGATCATCGCAACCCATAGGCACACATCTTTCGTCTCAAAAAAGTTTCTTTTTATGCTACGACAACTTCCCCCAAAGTGTCGTAGCTTTTTTTTGCCTACGACACTCACATGACTTAGCGATGTTGTAGCAGACGATACAACGCTGCAATCATATCAGCACGGCTAATGATGCCAACCAAAGCCTTGTTTTCAACCACAGGAATATAGTTAAAAGAACGTTCAACAAAGTACGGGATCAAATCTTGTAGTTCTTGATCCGGCTGTACCGTGACCACCTGACGTTTCATAATGTGCTTGACTTGATCTTGCCAATAGGTACGCAAATCCGTCGCCTTTTGGAACCATTCCACCACTTCATATAAAGCCAAGGTGCCGCATACTTGTTCAGCTCGATTTAACACAGGTAAACTCATCAGATTGACCTGTTTAAATTTTTCCACAGCGACTTGAATGTCTTCATCTTCATATAAACACAGGACATCTTTACTCATAATGTCCCGACAGCGTAGGTCTATATGAAAGCGAGTATCGGCCTGTGCTTGGGCTTTTAAAATCAGCTTTTGTAAATCATATTCACTGATGTCAAGCAACTGTGTTTCTTGGGCTAAAACTTGATGAATATCTTCAGGTTGAATGGTGACCTTCTGGGTGGGGGTCGGGTCGGTGCTACGCGTATTGACTTGCGCCACAGTTGGGTATTGCTTTCCAAGCAATCGGTTGAACACTATTGCAATCACGAGAAGTAGGATTGAGTTGAGTAGAACAGGATAAAACACAAACTGATACCCTAGCTCGTGTACCGTCTCTCCTCCCAACACTGCCGTAATCGCCACAGCACCACTCGGTGGATGCAAAGAATCTGTCGTCATCATCAAAATAATCGACAAAGCCACAGCAACACTAAACGCTTCAGTTAAGTTGGAAATATAGAGTGCGCAGGTCACCCCAATGACGGCTGCAATCGTATTCCCAATCACAATATTCCATGGCTGAGCCAAAGGACTGGCTGGTACGGCAAAAAGCAACACCGAGGACGCACCCATCGGGGCGATATACCATGCATTGATCCCACCCAAAAGCCACCAACTTATGAGTGAAGACAGTGCTAACCCCAACAATGCACCTAAACCACAGAGCATCCTTTCCTTTAGCGGTAACACTTTAAAATTCGGTTTTAAGGTATTTAACCATTCAAGTTGCATATGAAACACAGTCGCCCTTCTACTTTTGCGCACTTAACCAGTGCAAAATTATACGCGGTCTCACCAATAAGATGCATCTATTTTACATCTTAGAGATATCAATTTTGTTATTTCAATTGTTATCAGCAAAGTCTATATTTAGCGCAAGAATTTCATTTTTATAAGAAGAAAGGTACACATCTTGGGAAAATTCAAATATGAAGATCACCTTGAAACTTTAGGTTTATGTGAATGCTTAATTGCCCTGATTCAATTTGAAGTGAAACAAGGCAACAAAATCTCTGGTTACGATACTCATGCAAAATGGCCTAAAGGAGAGAGCCATTTGATTTATCTAAAACAATCTCTGCATTTAAAAAATCTTAATTTTCCCCAACACCCAAATGTTCAAGCTCAGGTTAATCGAGATATGCATTCTAATTGGCATACAGATGCTTACTGCGCCGTACATCATCACCTTATTATTGGATAATTTATGAAAAGAATAAAAAAATGACTGAAAAACTTGAAATCTGCGACTGCTTAAATGAATTATTAACACTTGAATTGTCACTTGGAAATTCAGTTTCCCACTTTGACAATCATGCCAAATGGCCTTATCCCGAGACCCATTTTGTTATGTTAGCCCATGATCTTCATACTCATTTAGAAACATTGAGATACTCAAAAAATATCTCCCACCAAATATGCAAAGATATTCATTATGGTTGGCATGATGAATGTTTATGCGAAATTCATCATGACTTACTCTGTGCAGGTCGTACTAAGCCATTTTAGCGAATATAAAATTAAGTGCTGAAAAATAAATAGAGCCTTTGCCACTCCCCTGCAAAATCCTTATACTTAGAACCAATTTTTTCTTATATTTATAATGGATGCTGCATGAGTCGCGCCATATCGCATATTGATACATTCCAAGGCTTAATTCTTGCCTTACAAAACTACTGGGCTGAACAAGGTTGTGTCATTTTACAACCTTACGATATGGAAATGGGTGCAGGGACATTCCACACTGCAACATTCTTACGCGCACTTGGGCCTGAAACATGGAACGCAGCATACGTTCAACCCTCACGTCGTCCTAAAGACGGTCGTTATGGTGAAAACCCAAACCGTTTGCAACACTATTACCAATTCCAAGTGGTACTGAAACCAAACCCAGACAATATCCAACAACTTTACCTAGACTCGTTAAAAGCCATTGGTATTGATACCCTTACTCACGATATTCGTTTTGTCGAAGACAACTGGGAATCTCCAACGCTTGGGGCTTGGGGCTTAGGTTGGGAAGTTTGGCTCAACGGTATGGAAGTGACTCAGTTTACTTACTTCCAGCAAGTCGGTGGTGTTGAATGCTACCCTGTCACAGGTGAAATCACTTACGGTCTTGAACGTTTGGCCATGTACCTACAAGGTGTTGATTCAGTTTACGATCTGGTTTGGACCAAAGGTCAATTCGGTACAGTGACTTATGGCGATGTATTCCATCAAAATGAAGTTGAGCAATCGACCTATAACTTTGAATATGCCAACGTTGAAAAAATGTTTGAATTATTCGATTTCTATGAAGCTGAAGCAACCCGTTTAATGGAAGCGGAACTCCCACTTCCAGCATATGAGCAAGTCATCAAAGCATCACACAGCTTTAACTTGCTCGATGCACGTGGTGCAATTTCTGTGACTGAGCGTCAACGCTATATTTTACGTGTACGTACTTTAGCTCGTTCAATTGCGCAAAGTTATGTGGCGGCTCGTGCCAAACTTGGTTTCCCAATGGCAGAACCACATTTACGTGATGAAGTTTTAGCTCAATTGAAAGCTCAGGTTGAAGCAGAAGCGGCTCAAGCAGAAAAATCAGCGGAGAACAAATAATGTCTAAACATACCGTTTTATTTGAACTTGGCTGTGAAGAACTTCCCCCAAAAAGCTTAAAAACTTTACGTGATGCATTACAAGCTGAAACCGTAAAAGGCTTAAAAGATGCAGGCTTGGCTTTTGATTTGATTGAAGCTTATGCAGCGCCTCGCCGTTTGGCATTGAAAATTATCAATGTAGATGCTGCGCAAGCAGACACACAAAAACGTTTTGACGGCCCTGCTGTACAAGCTGCTTATGATGCTGAAGGCAAGCCGACCAAAGCACTTGAAGGCTTTATGCGTGGTCAAGGCATTACTGCGGATCAAGTTTCAACTTTCCAAGCGGGTAAAGTTGAAAAAGTTTGCTACTTAAAAGATGTCAAAGGTCAAAGTCTTGACGTTTTACTGCCACAAATTTTACAAACCGCTTTGGATAACCTTCCAATTGCAAAACGTATGCGTTCTGCGGCAAGCCGTACTGAATTCGTTCGTCCTGTAAAATGGGTTGTGTTGCTCAAAGACAATGATGTGGTTGATGCAACCATTCAGGATCATAAAGCAGGTAATGTGACTTATGGTCACCGTTTCCATGCACCTGAAGCCATTACTTTAGCCAATGCAAATGCTTACTTAGATGCACTTCGTGTGGCAAAAGTTGTGGCGAATTTTGAAGAGCGTCAAGCGATCATTGACCAACAAGTCAAAGCTTTGGCTGATGAAGTGAATGCAATTGCGATCGTTCCTGCTGATTTACGTGATGAAGTGACTGCATTGGTTGAATGGCCTGTTGCGCTTCGTGCAAGCTTTGAAGAACGTTTCCTTGCTGTGCCTCAAGAAGCATTGATCACGACGATGCAAGACAATCAGAAGTATTTCTGTTTGGTGAATAGCGATAACAAATTACAGCCTTATTTCATCACCGTTTCAAATATTGAGTCTAAAGATCCAACTCAAATTATTGAAGGAAATGAGAAAGTTGTACGCCCTCGTTTGTCTGATGCAGAATTTTTCTTCTTACAAGATCAAAAGCAACCGCTTGCATCTCGTAAAGAAAAATTAGCCAATATGGTTTTCCAAGCACAATTAGGTACGCTTTGGAATAAATCTGAACGTATTGCTAAATTGGCTGTGGCTTTATCTGCAATCACAGGTGCAAATCCTGCGGATGCTGAAAAAGCAGCACTGCTTGCAAAATGTGATTTAACTTCTGAATTGGTTGGCGAATTCCCAGAACTTCAAGGGATTGCGGGCACTTACTATGCACGTATTGAAGGTGAGCATGATGAAGTAGCTGAAGCTTTAGGCGAGCAGTATTTACCTAAATTTGCAGGTGACGTTTTACCGCAAACCAAGACAGGTACTACAATTGCCCTTGCAGATCGTTTAGATACGTTGACTGGTATTTTCGGTATTGGTCAAGCGCCTACAGGTTCGAAAGACCCGTTTGCTTTACGTCGTTCTGCGATTGGTATTTTGCGTTTAGTGACTGAAAACAATCTCGATGTTTCAATTGAAGAACTAATCAAGCTTGCTTTGGCTGCCTATGGCGATGTATTGAAAGATCACGACAAGACCTTGGCGGATGCGGTTGCGTTCCTTGAAGGTCGTTATCGTGCGAAGTATGAAGACCAAGGTGTTGCTATTGATGTGATTCAAGCAGTTCAAGCACTTTCTCCAAAATCACCACTTGATTTTGATAAGCGTGTTACTGCGGTGAATCATTTCCGTAGCCTGCCTGAAGCCGCTGCTTTGGCTGCTGCGAATAAACGTGTTGCTAATATCTTGGCAAAAGAAGCTGCGCCTACAGGTGAGATTGTTGAGTCTAAACTGGTTGAAGATGCTGAAAAAGCACTTTATGCAGAAATTCAGAATATCTTGCCTGTGGTTCAACCACTTTTAGCTGCGAAAGACTATACGGCTGCCCTTTCTAAGTTAGCTGCGCTGCGTGCACCAATTGATGCCTTCTTTGATGGCGTAATGGTAATGGCGGATGATGCCGATTTGAAAGCCAACCGTTTACGTTTACTCGCTCAGTTACGTGATTTATTCACAGCGATTGCAGATGTGAGCGTATTGCAGAGTTAAGCCTTTATTGGTTGTAAATTAAAAGAAACCCCGCTATTTTGATAGTGGGGTTTTTTACATATTGATGAAATGAAATTATCACAACCACAAAAAGTCGCGGAATTTTTAAAAGCACATCCAACTCAAAAATTCACTGCTCGAGAAATTGCTCTAGGGATAACAAAGCTATATCCAAATGACTACCTAGAAAAAAGAAACAACTCACGATTTTCGGATGAAGAAGATTTTTTAAATCAAGTTATTGCTGAAATAGGTGCACATAAAAAAGCAATCCTGAAAATCGAGCCAAAAATTCAAATGCAAGACAAGCCTAGACCGCGCTTGTATTGGTTTGAACAAAATAACATCCCCTTACTTGATTTAGATAATTCAGAAAATATTCCTCTCGATGATGAGCAAGAAGTAGTATCTACTCCAACGTATAAAGTACTCTCAGAACATGATTTATATCCTGTTCTCATCGAATATTTGTCTAAAGAGCTAAACCTCTATAGCCTGAGAATTGATGAAAAAAAGTCTTCAAATAATCGAGGACAAAATGGTAATCAATGGTTACACCCTGATATTGTTGCTATACAGCCTATTGATAAAAAGTGGCATGAACTAGTGAAGACCTGCGTTAAACATGGTTCAGGTCAGAATGTTCGGCTTTGGTCATTCGAGGTAAAAAAAGAACTAAATAACTCAAATATTAGAAGTAGTTTTTTCCAAGCTGTTAGTAATTCAAGTTGGGCAAATGAAGGATATTTAGTTGCGACCTCAATTTCTACCAATGAAGTTGAAGAAGAACTGCGTATGCTTTCAGCTTTACATGGTATAGGTGTAATTTTACTCAATCCAGAAAATCCCACTGAAAGTGAAATCTTACTTCCTGCTCGCCGAAGACCCGAAGTGGATTGGCAATCAATAAACCGAATTTTAAATGAAAATTCAGACTTTAAAAATTTTATCGAATTGGTCTCAATTTATTACCAAACTGGCCGTATTCGCACACAAGATTGGAATCGTTAATCACTGAGCTATAGTCATTTTCCAACTGATTCCCTATACTCAACCTAACAACTCGCAACAAGAACGAACCTTATGAAATTAAAAACTGTACTTTTCGCTACTTTTGCTGCCCTTTCTATTACAGCATGTACATCTCAACCAACGATTCCACAGTTGACAGCGGGTGTATTACAAGAAGTCCAAGACATTGAAGTCTATCCAGACACAACCAATAACAAAGCAAAACTAACCAAATTTGAAGACAAATGTGTCATCGAATTTACCGGCAACCTCAAAGCAGGCAAAGTCGTAGAACAGTGGGCGTTCCGTGACTACACCCTTATCACAGGTGGCTCAGCAACTTTTGCACTCGATGGCACCAGCACAGCAACTAAATTTGAATTACACGATGCAGAAGTACAGAAAAACTTCCTCGCACTACGTAATCACTTTGCAAAAGAAGCCTTAGCGCAATGTAACTAAGCAAATCGTCATCACTGGTACAACATCAGTGATGACTTCCTCTCAAATGCCTTTCGCTTCATGTCCTTTACCTCAATATCAGTCTCCATATTCTTTACATTTAAAACAACGACCACGCATAAACTTACATAATTTTAATGAATTAACTGAATGACACAATTTTCAGCCCATTGTTCATGCGCTGTTGACGCATTGTGCGACTTTCATATCAAACGCTATTTTTGAGCTCATTTCTGTCTATGATGACTGCTGTTCTGAACTCCTCATCGGGTTCTGTCATAAGAGGTAGAAAATCAAAGATGAAAGTTTTAACAAAGACACTCACCGCTTCGGCTTTAACCACTGCACTTTTAGCCTCCACTTCCCTATTTGCAAATACCACGGCCAATGTTCAAGTTCAAACCTCGCAGCCAAGCGTATTGCAAAACTTAAAACATGATGTCAAACATGCTGCGCATGCGACAGGTGAAACGGTTGAGCATGGTATCGACAAAACCAAAGCATTCAGCAAAGAAAAATGGCAAGACACCAAAGAATTTTCAGCTGAAAAATCTGCTGTGGTAAAAGATAAGGCAGGTGACGTTAAAGACTCTGTTGCGCATAACACCAAAAAAAGTGGTCACTATATAGCGGATAAAGCGAAACAAGGCCAACAAGCGACCAAACAAAAATGGCAGGAAACTAAGCAGGCTGTCAGTGGTCAACCTAAACGTGCAGACGTAAATGGGCAGGCTCAAGTGGAATTAGATACACCTGTTGCTAAAGCCAAAGTCGGTTCATCTGCGGATGCTACCGTTGGCGCGAAGTAAAAGTTAAACTCCTCCAGAGTTGAGAGAGCCCACATGCTGGGCTCTTTTTTTAGCTATAGACGTTTGCACACAACGCTTATTTACAACCAAGCACATGAAATTCACACAAAGAGGCTTTATGCTAAAACGCTGATTTATGCACGATAGCCCAAGAGGTACACTGCTCTATGAATATGATGAAAACAACACTCTTCTGCGCTCTTTTAATGACAACAGCAGGTGTATGGCCACAAACAGAAACCACCACTCAGCAAGTACAAAAGCCAATTACGCCTTATGGTAAAAACCCCAATATCTTGCATGTCTGGGCTTATAAAACTCAAGAAGGTGTGATTAACACGGCGGAAAAAGTCGGTACCGCAACAGAAAAAGGTATCCAAAAAATTCGCCCTTCTGCACACCAAGCCTTGGACAGCGCAAAAACCATCACCAACAACACCGCAGAACAAGCCAAAGAAACAGGACAGCAAGTTACCCAAAATGTGAATAAAAAGCTGCATGAAACCAAGCAAGTGATTACTGGTCAAACGGATCAACCTGCCCCCATTTACCAAGGCAGCTTGAGTCAACCGTCATCTGCACCCGTAGATGCTCCTGCGGTTCAAGTGCCTTCAGTCTCATCTCCACAGCCTGTCGCCCCCCAAACAGTAAATGAACCCACAATTACCCAAGCACCATCTTCCTTTACACCTGCCCAAGCAGAAGAAGAAATTAAAGTGACTAAGCTTTAATAGCAAAAAAGCCCATCAATTGAAGGGCTTTTTCGTTGTCATTATTTGCTTTAATCCACCCGACGGATTGGCTGCCCTGCTTGAAAAGCTTGAGCATTTTCGACCAACTGCTGCACCATGCGTTGACGTGCTTCGACACTGCCCCACGCACTGTGCGGCGTAATGATTAAATTCGGCAAACGAGCATCCAATAAAACATTACCCTCTTTAGGCGGCTCAACGGTCAATACATCAGTTGCAGCACCCGCAATTTCACCCTGTTTTAACGCATCTGCCAAAGCTGCTTCATTGACAATTCCACCCCGTGCACAATTAATTAAAAAGGCACTTTTTTTCATTTTTGCAAAAGCTTGAGCATCAATCAGGTCGCGAGTATCATCGGTTAATGGACAATGCAGACTGATAAAATCTGATTGTGCCAGCAAGTCATCAAAGCCTACTCGTGTTGAGTCAGCGTGTGGACGGTTTGGCAAATTGCCCACCAAAACTCGCATTCCAAATGCTTCAGCGAGTTTAGCCACCGCCTGCCCCAATTCTCCATAGCCTAAAATGCCCAATGTCTTGCCTGAAAGTTCAATAATTGGGTAGTCCAATAGACAAAACTGCGTGGCTTTATTCCATTCGCCCTGCTGCACCGCGCGGTCATATTGCAAGCAGGAGGTTGCAAGGTTAAGCATCAACATCAAAGTGTGCTGTGCCACCGCTGCCGTGCCATAGCCCTGACAATTACACACCACAACACCTTGTGCTTTGGCTTGCTGCAGATCAATGTTATTGGTGCCTGTAGCAGAGATTAAAATCAACTTTAACTGGGGGCATTGTTTTAGGGTGTCGGCATCCACCAACACTTTGTTGCTAATAATCACATCTGCGTCTTGTACACGCGCAACAAGCGTCTCAGCATCGGTACTTGGGTAAAGGATCAGTTCATCAAAAACAGCATGCAGTGCTTGAAAGTCCAAATCATTTTTATCTAAGGATGCATAATCTAAAAATACGGCTTTCATTGCTCACGTCCAGTTGTTCTGCATAATGATAGAGCGCTTATTTAAACTAACTCAGCCCCTTTTTTCAACGTAAATACTGTCTTGAACACCTAAAAATAGCCGCCACATACAGAAAAAAGCCCGCTATTTAACGGGCTTATTACGATGAATACGAATAGAAATACTGATTTGTTTAATCACATAAAATGTCAGGATCAGCAAGAGAATCAGGCCACCACCAAATGTCAGATAGGCAGGGTCTAAACTTTGTGCCAGTACGCTTTGTGATGTTGAAATAAACAGTAATGTTATAAATACAGCCGACCAATGTCTTTGCATTGCTTCCACCCTATTTGATCTTTATCCGTATTGTTTAAAAGATAAATAATACTTTCATATTAAATCAAATAGGACGGAAAACAAGCGCTTGGCCTTAGACCAAAGCCCTATAGGAATACATCACATAAACGCATCATAGAAACACATCTGACTCAGCATCGCTTGACACCAAAAACTGCGCCGTTTCTGGAATATCCTCGACCAAATCAAAGCCACCATATTCATCACAGCTAAAGTTAAACTGCTTATAACTAATCAGATAATAGTCACTGTATTTTTTCATTAACAATGGATGCATTCCAGCGCTCAATTCGGCTTGTTCATGCACCAACTTCATGATCTGACGGTCATTCATGACGATGGTATAGCGCATATCGTTATAGTAAATGTGTACTAGTCCATTACCCTTGGCAAAAATCGGCAGCAGAAACTTATGATTCAGCGCAATGGCATCTGGTGCATAGCTTTCAATCTTTTGACTGATCATATTGAACACTAAACCATGTCCAAAACTATCCATTAACTGACAGCTATTTTCTTGCGGCAAGTTGACCTGAATGCCCAGTTTCAACAGATCGGTCTGGCTCACTTGTCGATTGCTGAGTAACTCGCGGATAATGCTTTGTTTGAGTTTGCTATCAAAAAATTGACCGTCTAACTCAAGCTCATTATTTTTCAGAATTCGCCCCAAAGAAAAGCGATGACGCGGCAACAAGTTTTCGATCACTTTACGGTAGTAAAACTTGCTGTTCTTTTTCACTTCACGAATTTTTTTATAAAAATACGGCGCATCAAACTCATGACGTAAAAAATCGTGCAACAAATCTGAACTGGCCAAAACCGCAATCGCATCATGCCCTGTAAAAGGTAAGTTCAGGGTATTCAGATTCGGCACGACCGTTTGTAATTTTTCATAATGCGCACGGTCTTCAGGGCAGTAAGGGTCATAAATAACAATGTATTCACACTCTGCCGAGACATCCTTGGCTTGAACCTGCATGTCATGGTTCAGCTCAGGCTGATAGAACATGTTATAGCGGTTATCCGTCACCTGTTCAGGGTCAATCGAATACTGCGGCACCAAAGCTACTACGCGCTTAAAACCAAGCAGTTTAGAGTATTTAATCGCAGCATAACCACCCATTGACCCTGCATAGGCAATGCGGGTTTGAAAGGAGGCAATCCAAGCGCGAATTGCCTCTAACATCGCCAACATCGAAGACTCTGGAAACCATGACTTCTGTTTCGGCATAATGCCAACCACATTAAAGCCAAACTTCGCCAGCGATTTTTCAGCATTGATCGACGTTCCCTTGGCACGGGTAATCAGGTCACCAAAAGAGAAAATAAGTTCGTCCGATGAACCCTGTAAAAAAATGACACGAATCTGTTCATCTTCAAAAATAATTTGTTTCGCCATGTCCATGCTGAGAGATTTCATTCCTATAAAGTGAGGTCATGTTCGTTCCATACAGCATAAGCGATTTCATCGAACCAAATGTGTTATTTTATAGATGCAGAGCAGATAAAAAAGCGCAAAATATGACACAATTACTCCATCCTGCGACACAACACGGGTTTAGTGCAGCTGCTGAACTTTATCAACAAGTGCGTCCAAGTTATCCACAAGAGATCCATGCATGGCTCACCGAGCAGTTGCATTTAAACGCAGATTCTCATGTGATTGATCTTGCCTCGGGCACAGGTAAGTTTCTGCCTTATCTGATTCCACATAGTGGACAGCTCACTGCCATCGAACCTGTTACCGAAATGTTAGCTCAGCTTAAACTGACTTACCCACAGGTGGAAACATTACAAGCCTTTAGTGACCATATTCCCCTGCCTTCGCAAAGTATCGATGCAGTTTTATCTGCGCAGGCCTTCCACTGGTTTGCCAACATGGACAGTTTAAAAGAAATCCATCGTGTCCTAAAACCGCAAGGACATTTGGGCTTGGTATGGAATCAACGCGACACTCAAGTCGACTGGGTCAATGCACTCGCAGAACGACTCGCTCCTTTAGAAGGAGGGACTCCACGTTATCATAGTGGATTGTGGCAAAAAGTCTTTGAACATCAACACTTATTTCAACTCAAAAGCCTGCATCAGTTTGCACAGCAGCAAACAGGTACAGTAGAACAAGTCGTCTCAAAACGTCTCCTTTCGACCAGCTTTATTGCCGCAATGCCTAAGGCGCAACAGCAGGATTTAAAACATCAGTTTGAGCAAATTGTGCAGCAGTACACGGGCAAACAGCCACAGGACGAAATTAGTTTTCCTTACATCACCTATGCCTATCACTTTCAAAAAATAGCAGAATAATAGGACACCGATATGAACCCACATACTCTTTCATTGAAACAGGTTCTACTGCCGCTTCTTTTAGGTGGCAGCTTAATCCTCACAGGCTGTAATAAAGCCAATGAATCTGCTGAGCAAGACATGCTTTCGAACGATGATAAAATTCTGCAAGAACTCAGCTCTGAACCCGTCAAAAGTTTTGCTAAAACGGCCAATGATCCACACGATATTGCGCTCTTGGTCGACTATGACCAGCGCTTTAGTAGCATGAGTGATGAAATGGAAGATGAACTCATGAAAATGCGTGAGGCAGGCACGCTCACGGATGAATTTGCAAAAACACGTCAACAAGACAATATTCAGTCTGCACTGAATATGCTGAAAGAGCTGGATTTAAAAACAGAACAAGGGCGTTACATTCAAACTCTGATGTACCAATATTGGGATAACCAAGCCAAAATCATCCAAGATAAAGCCGCAGCACCACATGACAACGTGAAAGGCCTCGGTGAGCTCATTCATGCTCAAGAGCAGCTTGAACACTGGCAGTCGCAGTATCCTAAAGCTCAAGATACGATGTCGACAGGCTACTAACTCAATCGCAGACAAAGAAAAGGGATCCGATGATCCCTTTTACTTATATCTATTCTAACTATGGGCGTTCAGCATATTGTGGTAATGCATCACAAATGTTGTCCCACTCGGCTTGAGACGCCACAAAAATATGCTGCGTCGGCTTTTGCTGTAACGGGGTATCTAAAGTGCCGATCCGCAAACGGTAAAACTCAGGGGTGTCAGCTTTAATACTGACAAGAGGTGAACCACAGTTGCCACAGAAACAGCGCTCTGTGCCTGCACTCGACGCATATTTTTTCACAACGTCCTGACCAGAGGTCAGTTTGAAATCCGCCTTAGCAATCGGTGCATTGGTTGCATATGCCGTTCCATTGGCCTTGCGACATTTTTGACAATGGCATTGAATAATATCGCCAATCGGCCCATCAATTTGATAAGTCACTGCACCGCACAGGCAGCTGCCCACATACTGCTGAAGATCCGACATCATGATGCTCCTTGAATTTTTTATTCAAATTAGCACAGCTGATTTTCAGTTGCATCGCTTATGGCGATTTTTTTGCCACATTCAAATACTGCATCACACCCTCACCCGCGGCCCGTCCGGTTGCAAAACATGCAGTGAGTAAGTAGCCCCCTGTGGGTGCATCCCAGTCCAACATTTCCCCACATAAAAAAACGGCGGGATTGGATTTTAATTGTAGCTGCGAGCTTAGGCCTTCACGGCGCACACCGCCAGCACAACTAATGGCTTCTTCAATCGGACGAAAACCAGTTAAAGGAATCTGGAGTTGCTTCACCTGCTGCGCCAATTGTTCAGGGTAATTCCAGTGTTCTTTTGCAACTAACTCTCGCACTAAACTGGCCTTGGCTGCATCTAAACCTGCTTTACGCCAAACATTACTTAAAGACTGTTTTTTCGTAGGTTTCAGGCGCACAGCCAATTCTTGAACAGTGACATCTGGCAGTAAATCAAGCGTTAACACTAAAGGTTGGAGCTGTTTTTGCTGCGCACGCAGCGCTCGACCTTGCTTATAGACCAAACCACTTTCTAAGCCATAATGGGTGATGACGATATCGCCCATACTTTTTTCGGCATCGCCCACCCATGCTGCGATACGTTTCAGTGGCTGACCAAAGACGGGTTGCATATAGGTAGACCATTCATGTTCTACCCCAGCATTGCTGGCTTGAAAAGGCTCAATTTCATCGGCCTCCAACCAGTTTTGCCAAGCGCCATCGCTACCGAGCTGAGACCATGACACCGCTCCGCAAGCCAAGACAATCGCATCATAGCTCTGGCTGCGCACTTGATCACTAAGCAAAGACTTGATTTCAAGTGTATGTTCTTTGAGGCTGAGGCATTGATGACGATAGTAAAACTTGATGCCTGACTCAACCAAGCGTTTCAACCATGCACGTAATAAAGGCGCGGCTTTCATTTCAATCGGGAAAATACGACCAGACGTTCCGACATAGGACTCAATGCCTAAACCTTTCATCCATGCTTGAATCCATGTGGCATCCCACTTACGAATCCAAGGTGCCAACCATTCTGCTTGATCATAACGACCGATAAACTGCTCCACAGGTTCGGCATGAGAGATATTTAGTCCTGTTTTACCCGCCATCAGGAACTTACGTGCAGCAGATGGTTTTTGTTCAAACACATCGACCTGAACATCATATTGGCTCAACACTTCTGCTGCCATCAAACCGGCTGGGCCCGCCCCAATAATTGCAATACGCTTTGGCATGATTTATTCAGCTTGATCCAAAGCTTGCGCCTGCGGGTTCTGACCTTGCAAAGCCTGAAACGCATCAAAACGCGTGCGATAACCTTCAGGTTTGGTGATGATCAACTGTTGGCAGAGCTCGCCTCGTTCTAAATATTTAATTTCAAAATGCGTCCTCGCAGAACTATCCGCGATGCGCTCTTTTACAAACGGTAACTTCCACACCTCAATCAACTGTTGCTGTGCTTCTTCGATATATTCAGGAATATTGCTGGCTAACGTAATTTGTCCGCCCACTTGTAAACGTGAAATCAGAAACTCAAAAAACGGCATATTCAACCAGCGCTGCGCAGGATTATGCGGTTCAGGATTAGGATAAAGAATAAAGAATTGTTCAACCTGCTGCGGTTGTAAGGCATGCACCACCCAAGGCAGAGCATCGGCATGTACCAGCTGTAAATTCTGCTGACCTTCTAAGCCATGTTGTTTCTGCATCGCCACAAACTTTTCACGGGTACGCTCAACCGCAATCAGCTTTTTCTCAGGATGATTGGCCGTAAACAATAAAGCATGTTTACCCTTGCCCGCCCCAATTTCCACACACAGTGGATCAGGACTGATCATTTGAAAATCACGAGGCGCATGCATACGCTGGGCTTGAAATTGACGAATCGGCATAATCAGATCAAACTAAGAAAAAACCGCATCAGTCTAACAACTGCCAACGTTTTTGCCTATTTCAATCCGAAAATTTTATCTGGAGTCGATCATGCCACACACTTTCCCTTGTCCCCGTTGTGGAGAAATGAGTCAATGGGAAGACAACGCCTTTCGTCCTTTTTGTTCTGAACGCTGCAAACTGATCGACTTAGGTGCATGGGCCAATGATGAATATCGCCTCCCAACGCAAGATGCACCGCAGGCAGAAAATTCAGAAGAATAATATATTTAATCTCATGATATTTTTCATATTTTAAGAGAAATTGTTCATTATTTAATGTCTTAATATTCGCTTAAAAAGATCATTCGTCGACTATACTCCCCCAAAATTGGTACATGCTCACAGCATGATCAAGTGACAAAAATAACATCCTAAAGGGGGATAAGATGAACATCCTGAGTAAGACTATTGTTTTAATTGGCGTTTTACTTGCGATCTGTCTATTCAGTTTTGGCATCTATATGCAAGATCTGTTGATCCTCTCGGTTGGACTATTAGTGGTCTTATTCTCTATCGTGTTTGCTCTAGAAACCCAACACATTTTGCATAATCCATTTCGCAAATAAAAAAGTCAGCAGCTGCTGACTTTTTTATTTTTCAATGAGACCACAAAGCGCTTAGCCTGCTTTCCCTGCCACAAAGGGATTATGTTGTTTTTCAAAACCAATCGTACTGATTGGCCCATGTCCTGAAATAAACTGCGTCTCATCAGGTAAGCTAAAGCATTCACGCTGAATAGAGTCAATCAGCTGCTGATGATTGCCACGTGGAAAGTCGGTACGACCAATTGAGCCTTTAAACAACACGTCGCCGGTCCAAAGCAAACCATAGTTTTTGTTATAAAACATCACATGGCCCGGAGTATGTCCAGGGGCAAAACGCACTTCAAACGCTTCATTGCCCAGTTTAAGGACTTCGCCACCTTCAAGCCATGTCGTGACATCCACTTTTTCAGGAATAGGAAAACCATAACGCTGCGAGACTTCTTGGATCATATCCAACCAAAAGGCATCTTCTTTATGCGGGCCAATCACAGGGACATCCCACAGTTTTTTTAATGCCCCGACTGCTCCAGCATGATCTAAATGCCCGTGCGTCAGCCACAGCGCTTTTACCGTCAAACCCAACGCTTCGATTTCTGCTTTAAGTTTTTCAGGTTCTCCACCTGCATCAATTAAAATTGCTTCTTTACTGTCACTGTCCCAAACAATGGAACAGTTCTGTTGAAATGCCGTTACAGGCACAATTTTAACTTGCAACATAGAGTGTCAACCTCAATTCGTTTTGCTGGCTAATGTCTGTTTTAAGGCATCAAGATTAGCCTGAACCAGCGTATTGAGCAATTGCAAATGATCTCCGCGGCTGTTCAAGGCTGGAATATATTGATACCGCTCTCCACCTTGAGACAAAAACAATTCAGCATTCTGGATCGCCAGTTCCTCTAAAGTTTCTAAGCAATCCGCTGAAAACGCAGGACTCATAATTTGTACCGATTTCACCCCCTGCGCCGCCCATTCGGCCAGTAAGGCATCGGTATACGGTTTCACCCACTCTTGTTTCCCAAAACGAGACTGGAAACTGATTGCCCATTCATCTTCCGCTAGGCCCAATTCGGCTGCCACCAACTGTCCTGTGATACGGCAACGGTCGGCATAGGGATCACCTTTATCGGCATAAGGCTGTGGAATACCATGGAAAGACATTAACAGCTTTTCACTCACCCCATGTTCAGCACGGAAATCGCGCACACTTTGCGCCAATGCCTGAATGTATAAAGGGTGCTGATAATAATCACGAATAATGCTCAGCCCCGGCAAATTACGCTGCTTTGGAATCCACTTCGCGAAAGCATCATATAAAGGCGCGCTGGATGTTGCCGAGTATTGCGGAAACAAAGGAAAAAGTACAATATGATCTTGCGGGTTTTGACTCAACTCAGCAAGCAAAGGCTGAATGCCGGGATTACCATAGGTCATCGCAGGAACAATATTCAGCTCAAACTCAGGATATTGCAAAATCAACTGCTGTTGTAACGCGGCCACTTGAGTCAGCAAAATTTCTCGCATTGGAGAATCGCTGCCCCACACCATCTCATAAGCATGGGCAACGCGTTTCGGGCGAAACGGCAAAATAAATAAACGGAGAATAATTTGCCAAAGCGGTTTGGGAATTTCAATCACCCGCTGGTCTGACAAAAACTGATCCAAAAAGCGACGCACTGCTGAAGCTGTCGGTGCATCAGGCGTTCCCAAATTTGCCAAAATAACAGTAACTTTTGCTTTTGTTGCAGTAGACATTCAACCCTCGTGGCTCGTTTTCGAATGTCTCTACTGTAACAGTTTTCAGTTCATTATCTAAATGGATAACTACGAAGATTGAAATTGAAAAGGCCGATCCTTTTCCAATAAATTACTCTCCAAAAGTTTCATCGCCTTCGGAGTCAACTGCCAGAGCATGCGCTGACGATCATCTCGACCCGACTGAACAATCCAATCATTTTGACGCATTTGCATTTTGATACTGTGCAAAGCACGAATATTAATTTGTGAGCGCGCAACAGCATGGGCACGAGGCATTTCTAAGCGTGCATCATTTAAACCAGTTTCGTTTAAATATTCATTAATGCGTTTGGAGAAATACTCTTCAGGAGTGGGGTGAATAAAGGTTGTCCCCAAAACCGAGAGTAATTGCGCCCAAGTCATCTGCTTTTGAATTTTCAGCTCTTTAAAATTGCCATCTTGATAGGCATGCATCCGATAATCAAATGCAAAAAATTCATGCATAGCCACTTTGGGTAAAGACAAAAATGGATCGACTTCACGTTTACCCGCTTCAGTTTCCAATTGCACCAATTTGGCTTTGAGTTTATCTATTTCGTCATGCAACACTTGGGTGTTCTGCGGACGTACCCAACCGGACACAGGATAGCGCTCTAGCATTTGCGTCATATTCAAGCGAACAGCCATTTCCAAGTCACGCATGGTGCGATAAGTGAAAACCTGATCAACTTCGTTTTGCAGCAGTTTCCGAAACTCTTTGAATTTTTCACGCAGCTCAGCTTTGTCGTCATGTAAACATAACTCACGTGCATCAGGATCATCATGCATAAATACAATAATCGGCTTTTGTTTGGTGACCGCATAAATGTATTCAAGGTGCATATATCCCACCCCTGACACGGACTGTTCACCATATTTACTGCCCAGCAACAATATGACATAGTCACAGTCATCAATCTGACGACGTGCAAAAGCCGTTGAAAGTGGTGTCCGTTGTTCTAATCCCCAAGAAAAAAATCCCATGCCCACTAAAGTTTGGGCCAAAATGATCCTCTCTGGCTGCATCTCGCTTCCAGAGGTGGTTATAAACACTTGATAACGCTTATCGAGCATCGGTTATCCTCATTATTCTTCGCAGCGTCCCATCCCCCAAATTCCATTAGATAGACACTGCGACTAACTCAAGCATATTAGGTTGCAATTTTTGACTATATATCAAAATACTCGACTTATTTGTTTAAAAATTAATCAGATATGTTTGAAATAGTCCAATTTAGTTCTGGTTCAAGCAAAAGTTGTAAGATAGGTCTCAAACTTTCTGCATTATTTCCACTGACATAACATTCAATTCGAACATCACCATCATGATTTTGTTCAAATAATAACTCATTTTTGATTAAAATACGGGCTGTTTGTCGTGCAACTGCCAGTCCAGAGTCAATTAATGTCAGTTTCTGACCAAAAATAGATTGTATCGCTATTTTCAAAAAAGGGTAATGGGTACAGCCTAAAACTAAGTAATCTGCACCCTGATCAACAACCGGTTGTAAAATATCTTTTAACGTGGCTAAACATGCTGCACTCATCTGCGCGCCGCTCTCAACAAAAGGCACTAAATCTAAGCAGGTCACTGGAATCACCGTGACTCCCGAAGGCTGTGCAAACTTATCAACCACGTCTTTAATTAGCTGCCCGCGAAAGGTCGCAGGGGTCGCTAGAACAGCCACAGTCTTGGATTTGCTTTGCAATACCGCAGGTTTTAGGGCAGGAACAAGGCCGATAATCGGAAAATTGTCGCCATAGTGCTCGCGTAAATAATCCAAACTAAAGGCTGAAGCGGTATTACAGGCCACAACTGCAACCTTACAGCCTTTACGGTAAAGCCACTCAATCGCTTGTGCAGTCAATTCTCGGATATTTTGATCATTGCGCGGCCCATAAGGCACATGTGCGGTATCGGCAAAATAAATAAATCGTTCATGCGGTAAATGCTTGGCAATTTCCTGAGCGATGGATAAGCCGCCTATCCCCGAATCAAATATCCCGATTGGCGCATTGGCTGTCGCTTTTGGCATGGGGTTGATCAGAGGAAATAAGGGCTGAATGGCACTCATGAGAACTCGTTGCGGTATAAAGTTAAAAGATCAATCAAGCTTAAACCTCAGGTGCCTAATTGCAATAGCAAATCACCACTTTGTAAGCTCAGTTTGGCTTGACCTTCCGCATCGTCGCTTAGCTCCCCCATTTCCACCAAATGAAAAAAAGCAGCACGCTGAATCAATGCATTAATCCCAAAGCGAACATGCACATAAGGACGTAGTTCCCCTTGGAAGGCACGCATAAAAATGGGATGGTCTTCATCAACAATCACCACATCCTGTGTGGTCGTGGTCAGTTGTAGGTAGATTTTTCCTGCAATTTCGACTTGATCGACCTGATTGACAAATAAAGGCTCATCTTCAACCTCGATTTCAATCTGCTCGACCGGGGTTTTGAGATAAAACTTATCTTCTTCTTTCCAAAGTACCGTTGCAAACAGCTCAATCATGGCTTGGCGTTTGATCAATTGACCTTCGTGCCACCATTCTCCATTGGCTAAAACCTTCAAATCCATTGTGCCACAATGCTTTGGGTGCCATTGATCTAAAGGGGGGATTGACCTTTTGTGACCGGACTGTCCACCTTTTATGTATTGTGCAATATCGGTTAAGTTTTTATTATCAGCAATAGCTACTTTTTTCGTCGGATTTGCTGAGTTGTGCTGCTTATCCATAAAATTCATGCCTGTCTGACGGAAAAATAATATGATTCAGCCAATTGGCTAGAACTCGGTTTAAACCTATACTAGCTCACAATATAAAAGACACGATGATAAATTTTGTGTCTGGGAACTAAGAACACTCATGGCAGCACCGTTCTTTGAGTCAAAACGGTTGCCACCTTTAACCATATGAGGAGTCCTACATGGAACACATCGAACGTGAATCGATGGAGTTTGACGTAGTCATCGTTGGCGCAGGCCCTGCTGGCCTTTCTGCTGCGATTAAAATTCGTCAACTTGCAATTGAAAACAACCTTAATGATCTGTCCGTTTGTGTCGTAGAAAAAGGCTCTGAAGTTGGTGCGCATATCCTTTCAGGTGCTGTGCTCGAACCGCGTGCGATCAATGAGTTGTTCCCAAACTGGAAAGAAGAAGGCGCGCCTTTGAATGTTCCAGTAACTGAAGATAAAACGTATTTCTTAATGTCTGCTGAAAAGTCACAAGAAGCGCCGCACTGGATGGTTCCTAAAACCATGCATAATGATGGCAACTATGTGATTTCACTTGGTAACGTAGTGCGTTGGTTAGGTCAAAAAGCTGAAGAATTAGAAGTTTCTATTTTCCCAGGTTTTGCTGCGTCTGAAATTCTTTATCATGCTGATGGTACGGTTAAAGGCATCCAAACCGGTGATATGGGGATTGGTAAAGATGGTGAACCAACACATAACTTTACCCCGGGCTATGAACTACATGCCAAATACACCATTTTTGCTGAAGGCTGTCGTGGTCATTTAGGTAAACGCCTGATTGCTAAGTTCGATCTCGATAAAGATGCAGATCCTCAACACTATGGTATCGGCATCAAAGAACTGTGGGAAATTGATCCCGCAAAACACAAGCCAGGTTTGGTGATGCACGGTGCAGGTTGGCCTCTAGCTGAAACTGGTTCTTCTGGTGGTTGGTGGTTATATCACGCTGAAAATAACCAAGTCACTTTGGGTATGATCGTAGATTTATCTTACGAAAACCCACACATGTATCCATTTGCAGAAATGCAACGCTGGAAAACGCATCCACTGATTAAACAGTATCTTGAAGGCGGTAAGCGTATTTCTTATGGCGCACGTGCTGTTGTCAAAGGCGGTTTCAACTCTCTGCCGAAGTTCACCTTCCCAGGTGGTTCTTTAATTGGTGATGATGCAGGCTTCCTAAACTTCGCTAAAATTAAAGGCTCTCACACTGCCATGAAATCGGGCATGTTGTGTGGCGAAGCGGTATTCGAAGCGATTCAAGCAGGCGTTGAAAAAGGTGGTGACCTTGCCATTGCACGTGTGCTTGAAGGTGAAGACTTCTTTGCAAAAGAGTTAACGGCTTATACAGACAAGTTCAACAACAGCTGGTTAAAAGAAGAGTTATATCGTTCTCGTAACTTTGGCCCAGCAATGCACAAATTTGGCACGTTCGGTGGTGGTGCATTTAACTTCATCGATCAAAATGTGTTTAAGGTCCCGTTTACACTGCATGACTTAGTGCCTGACTTCAGTACACTGAAAACTTTAGATACAGCAACAGTGAAACCGAACTATCCAAAACCAGATGGTAAGTTGACCTTTGACCGTTTATCTTCAGTATTTGTATCGAATACGGTGCATGAAGAAAATCAGCCAGCACACTTGAAACTGACCGATGCTTCTATTCCTGTAAATGTAAACTTACCAAAATGGGACGAGCCAGCTCAGCGCTACTGCCCTGCTGGTGTTTATGAAATTATGGAAGAGAATGATGGTTCGAAGCGTTTCCAAATTAACGCGGCTAACTGTGTGCACTGTAAAACGTGTGATATTAAAGATCCATCTCAGAACATTACTTGGGTAACTCCTGAGGGTGGTGGTGGTCCGAATTACCCGAATATGTAAATTGAAAAACCCGCTTCGGCGGGTTTTTTTCATCATTTATATTCAATTTATTCAAAATTAATGTCCACCAATTTGCCTAGCTTTAATTTATAAAAGTTATTTGGTCAACTAAAATACATGGTGTTCCTGCATGTATTTTCTTAAAGTCTTAAATTTTTTATATTAACGAGGCTTTGTTGCACAAAGCTATTCTTAAAGGCTTCTTCAGCAATATAATTTCCAAATGAAGAAGCCTGCATCTAAAATTTATTGCACAACGAATAGGTCCTCTTATAACCAAGCTCTAATCAAGCAAGAAAATGTTTCAACTTGGTTCGATCCTCAGACTAAATGGTATGCTCAGCCACAGGCTAAGCATGGAAGAAATCAAACTTATTCTGATACAGCAATTCAGTGCTGTTTGATGATCAAATCGGCTTTGTTGCATAAATATGTAAGCATCTGATTTAAATAGATTTAATTTTGGATCAAAAAATAATCAAAACTTTTAAAATCATATAGTTATGAAATCTTTGTGCAACAAAGCCCTTCTACCTTACTTCCATTCGCTAAGAAAAAGTAATACTTCATATTTCTCTTAATATTTCCGTCATTATCTTTCACCAGCATTTTCAAATCATATGCATTTTTTTCACCTATTTTAGGTAAGCTGATGCTAGAACTAATAACTTTCCCACCATCCAAAAACTGATGCTGTCCCGCCTTACTCTCAAACTTTCCAGCAGTCGTTGAAAAGATACCTGTTCCATTCATCTTGATTTGAGAACCACCTGCTGTCAGATTAATCTCAGTTGGACTCGTGATATAAACGGTATCTTCCGTGGAAATAATTTGAATGTCTTTACGCGCAATAACATCGAGTGCATCACCTTGAGCCTGTATCTCAACCTTGCCCTTGCCTGCATAGGCTCTTAGCCCGTCTTGTGCTGCAAAGAGACTTATTTTCTCACTGGCATGTGCAATCAATGATTTCTGCGTAGAAAGGTTAATACTCTCCCCTGCACTTTGGCTGATTTGGCCATCTGCTGAGAGATAAATATCTTCATTGCTGCTGACAGCTATGTAGTTTGGTGCAGAGAGAATCATGATGGCTTGTTTAAATGCATCTGCCTTGTTTTGATCTTGTTGTTCAATCTGTTCTAAGAAGCCTTTTAAGTTTTCTAAAACTTCTAGTGGATCTGTCTGTTGATTCTTCGCCGCTTCACTTAACGCTTGGCTATTGTTTAAAGTCCCTTCAAGTTGTTGTTTGGCAGGTTGAGCATCCAGATGTGTACCAGCAGCGCGATCTTGTTTATAGCTACTGAGCAGTAAACCGTCACCTGCTCGAATCGCGCCCCATTGATCTGTTCGAAGCTCAAAGCCTTCTCCTCGCCCCTCACTTGTCTCTGTTTCTTTAGGGTGACTAAGGTTACCGAGGTTCAACTGAGTTGCCCCATGACTACTTTGTAGTTGAGTCGAGATTTGACCCGT
>NZ_JBICLH010000018.1:0-2566 GCF_043105125.1 Acinetobacter sp. TYF_19 | reverse complement strand
TGCCCCTCTAATATAATTTCATATTTTCCATTTTTAATGGGGGTCCCTTTAACTTCAATTGTATTATCACTATAAGGAGGCTCTCCAACACCAGTATTTAAAACCAAACCAGAATCATTAGTGATATTGCTATCAACAAATAAGTCATCAACCAATATAACTTTCTCTATTTCAATTTTTTCATTGTATATTTGGTCAACATGCCCCACAGGCAACTCATTTGGTGAAATAGAAGGGGCATTGCTATATCCAACAAAAGCGAAGCTACTCAACAATATTATATTTTTTATACAGAATATTCTTAACATTAGCAGGAACAGTTTTATCCTCATCAATAATACTTTTAATATCATTCTTATTTAAATTTATCTTTTTTAAAATTTCTGGCAGCATCATACTATCGATTACCTCTACCTCTGATGGCTGTTTACTTATTTCCGGATTTTGTTCTTTAAAATCCAAACCCAAATCTCCGACCACATTAAAATATACTAAAACTCTTGTATTTAGAGAATCACTATCATTATATAATACTGTACCTTTAGGCAGTACATAATATCCTCCCTGACCTGATTCTTCACTAAGTGAATTAACCAAAATAGGTTTTTCTAATACATGTATCTCTTTCTTATCCATAAATAAATTTCCATTAAACAATAAAAAGGATAAAATCGTTCCTAATAAAAAGGTCAAACTATAACTAAATATTTTTTTGAAAAATAGCATTTCATCTTCTCATTCTCTCTGATGGTAATTTTGGCTGATTTTTTGCATGATAAAATTTTTTAACATTTACCTTAATAGCTACATCTTGGCTTTCAAGATAATCTTTAAGATTATCCAGTAAATACAAATAATTTGGTTCTTGATATTTTGCTTTCATTGCGGTTGACAACATTCGTTCAAGCACTTTTGTTGAATCAATATATTTACTAGAATTTTTGGTAAAATTTCTCAACCCTACATTCATTGCATTTAAACTTAATGTAGTGCAATTAGGTCCTAAAGCAAAATATGGATCAACCAATTTATATGTTGTCCTAATATCTGAAGTGTTTAACCTAATGCCCTGATCAGTTAATTTTTTAAAAAAATTCATAATATTAAGAACGCTTTGCGGCTGAACATAATAAATATACTCATAAGTTGTTCTTGTTTTGCTTGTTCCATAGCCACAAGCATTTTCACCTTGAATATATCTAGAAAAGCTCCACCATAATCTTAAAATCCCCTCACCTCTGGGGCTACTAGCGCCATTCAAAGTGATTCCTAACCCCAACTCTTCTGAGTAAGTCTTACCATATCTGCCAAAGTCATAGACAATGACTGGTACATCTTTATTTTCCGTAAATATTGCTACAGCCGTATGTCCATAAGGGGATTCATGCTCACCATCACCATATGAACTACCGATTAATAACGATATCTGATAAAGCCCGATAGGAACTTGATATTGTGGATCACTTTCAAAAGGAACTGTACGAATGGTCTTACTCACCCCCTACTCTCCCTTTATTTTTTTCAAAATTTCATCAACTTCATCATTTCCGATTAGCACTTCTAAATCGGTATCTTCCGTAGTTGTTATAATTTCTGTTAAACCATCAATATTAGTGATGCCTTGAAGGATTTCATTTGTTGTTTTATTTTTAACCCTATATTTGTAATAGCTTAATGGCTGACTAGAAATTTCATCGTGAAATAAAAAACGCCTATGAAATTTTTTACTTCTAAGATCTGGTAAAATCATAAAACTATCTTCTATTCTACCCCCACCCAAAAACTGATGCTGCCCAGCCTTACTCTCAAACTTTCCAGCAGTAGTCGGTAATACCCCAGCACCACTAATCTCAATTTGACTACCGCCCGCAGTTAGCACGATTTTCTTACTGGCCTTAATTTCAATTTGCTCTTCCGTGGAAATAATTTGAATGTCTTTACGCGCAATAACATCGAGTGCATCACCTTGAGCCTGTATCTCAACCTTGCCCTTGCCTGCATAGGCTCTTAGCCCGTCTTGTGCTGCAAAGAGACTTATTTTCTCACTGGCATGTGCAATCAATGATTTCTGCGTAGAAAGGTTAATACTCTCCCCTGCACTTTGGCTGATTTGGCCATCTGCTGAGAGATAAATATCTTCATTGCTGCTGACAGCTATGGAGTTTGGTGCAGAGAGAATCATGATGGCTTGTTTAAATGCATCTGCCTTGTTTTGATCTTGTTGTTCAATCTGTTCTAAGAAGCCTTTTAAGTTTTCTAAAACTTCTAGTGGATCTGTCTGTTGATTCTTCGCCGCTTCACTTAACGCTTGGCTATTATTTAAAGTCCCTTCAAGTTGTTGTTTGGCAGGTTGAGCATCCAGATGTGTACCTGCAGCTTGATCTTGTTTATGGCTACTGAGCAGTAATCCCTCACCTGCTCGAATCGCGCCCCATTGATCTGTTCGAAGCTCAAAGCCTTCTCCTCGTCCCTCACTTGTCTCTCTTTCTTTGGGGTGACTAAGGTTACCGAGGTTCAACTGAGTTGCCCCATGACTACTTTGTAGTTGAGTCGAGATTTGACCCGT